>JANLTF010000117.1:0-20192 GCA_031362825.1 Acidobacteriota bacterium
AAACTGATCGGCCTCGCCCGGCACAAGACAAACCGCGACTATCTGAGAGACGTCAGAAAGCGGCAAAGGCTGTTCGAGAATATGTCCGGGATGACGACGACCTTTGAGCGGCATTGGTACGGCTTCAAAGATATAGAAACAGGCGAATGGGAAGACTTTCGGGCCACTTACCAGCGGGCGGTGAACGAGACTTCGCAGTCGTAGAATCGGATTTACGTGAAACAAAGGCTGATCATCATTCTTGTTGTCTTTCTCCTTGGTGCGATCCTGATCGGTCTGAATGCCGCATCTTACACGCAGAAGCCAAAAGAGGCGGATAACGAGCTTGTGCCGAATCGCTCTTCATATAATTCCGGTTCGACGGGCACCCAGGCCTACTTTTCGCTACTTGCGGAAACAGGGCGAAAGGTCGTTCGTTGGCAAGAATCGACCGAGGCACTCGCGAACGCCCGCGACCGTACGCCCGCCGTGTTCGTGATAATAGGCCGCGTCCGGCGTGAGTTTACCGAGGCAGAATCGATGCATCTGCTTAGATGGGTTTCTAACGGCGGCCGCCTTGTTTTGATCGATCGTTCCCCGCCGACGGGTCTGATCAAGGCTAGCGGCAATTGGAAGATCGATCTTGCAGGGCCAAGTTATGGAAATGTGCTCTCCATTGACACGACCGACCAAGTTGCAATGACGAAAAATGTCGCGGCCATAAAGCCCGGACAGCCCACTGTGCTGACCGCAAGGGTAAATTCCATCCAACCGTCATTGCTAACCGCGGATGTCACATTTCAGCGAATGACCGAGCAGGAAATAGAAGAATCAAATCCAAGCTCTGACGATGAAGACCTGCCCCCGATACCGTCAAATTCGAACAATAAGGCACCGGCTGTTAGGACCGTTGCCAAAAGCGAAGAAATAGGTGAGGCTCCGGTCGCTCATTTCGTCACCGGGGACAAGAACATCGTTGTCGATGTGCATTATGGAATGGGCACCATCGTGTTCGTTGCGGATCCGTTTATGGTCTCGAATGGCGGTATCTCTCTGGTCGATAATGCTCAACTCGCGGTCAATCTCGTCGCGACATCAGACGGCATTGTCGCGTTTGATGAGTACCATCAGGGCTTCGGTTCGAACAACAACCGATTTATCGAGTTTTTTGCAGGGACACCGGTGGTTGCGATCTTTTTCCAAACTCTCGTTCTGGTCGGGTTTATCTTTTACTCGCAGAGCCGGCGTTTTGCGAGGCCCGTTCCCGAATTTGAACAAGATCGACTATCGAAACTCGAATACGTGTCGGCGATGGCCGAGATGCAGCAGCGAACAAAAGCGTTTGATCTCGCGATAGAGAATATCTACCGCGATTTTCGCCGGCGGGCTTCGCGGCTTTTGGGTCTCGACAATCAAACTGTCACGACCGGCACGCTTGCGGTCGCGATATCGGAGCGAACGACGCTGGACCGAAATATGGTCGAAAAGACGCTCGACGATTGCGAACAGATCATCTACGGCGAACCGACAAACAAGGGCGAGGTGCTGGCACTGACAAAGCAGATACGCGAGTTTGAGAACGCCTTGGGCCTGCGTCGGCGGCCGCGAGGTTAAATGATGCCGACCTACGAGCTTATCTTGCTGATACTGGTGTTCCTCGCGACGAGCTTTGTCGGCGTGGTAACGGGCAGCAATTCGCTGATCGCGGTGCCGGTGATGTTTCAGTTCGGTGTCAATCCGAAGGTGGCGGTCGCGACCAATATGTTCGGCCTCGTTTTTATGTCGATCGGCGGCACGATACCTTTCCTTCGAAAGGGGACGATCGACGTTCGAAAGATCTCGCCGCTGCTTGTTTTGACGGTGATCAGTTCCGCGATCGGAGCAGCTTTGGTTGGGCTAATATCGAGCACGAGCATCAAATTGATCGTGTCGGTCGCGATGATACTGGTCGCGATGTTTATATTGCTGAAACGCGACAAAGGTGTTGATCAACTGGAGCCGATATCGCGGCGTTCGCTGGTTATTACGTTCGTGCTGACGTTCTTGCTCGGTATCTACGGCGGCATTTTTAGCGGTGGTTATGTCACGGTCTTGACCGCTGTGCTGGTCGCGTTTTTTGGGATGCAGTTTACCGAGGCGGTCGCATCGACCAAGCTGATCAACGTTGTTTCGTCGGCGATTGCCACTGCCGTTTTCATGCGGCAAGGTTTAGTAGATTATTCGCTCGGCATAATACTTGGCGTGACGATGTTCGTCGGAGCCTATATCGGGGCTCATTACGCGACCAAGCTCAACGATATCTGGCTAAAACGCATATTTCTTACGACCGTTTTTGTATTAGCGATCAAGACCATTTACGATTTTATTTAAGTGAATTTAACCGCAGAGACGCTGAGGCGCAGAGAGGAATTTTTCTTGAGACTGATTTTTTAAAACTCTGCGTCTCTGCGTCTCGGCGGTTAAATATCTAATTATGCTAAATACTACACCCTCAACAGTTGCACATATTCGGAATGAGCTTTCCAAGACGATCGTTGGGCAGGACGACGCGATCGAGCAGATACTGGTAGCGGTGCTTGCAGAGGGGCACGCGTTGATCGAAGGCGTCCCCGGAACGGCGAAGACGCTGATCATCAAAACCATCGCCAAGATCATCGGTGCAGGCTTTTCGCGGATCCAGTTCACGCCCGATCTGATGCCGTCGGATATTACCGGAACAAACGTATTTAATATGCAGACGTCCGAATTCAGCCTGCGTCAGGGGCCGATCTTTACGGATATTCTGCTCGCCGACGAGATCAACCGGACGCCGCCCAAAACGCAGGCCGCCTTGCTCGAGGCGATGGAAGAACGCCAGACGACCATCGATGGCGAACGCTATCCACTGTCGCCGATCTTCACGGTGCTGGCGACCGAAAATCCGATCGAATACGAGGGCACTTATCCGCTTCCCGAGGCTCAACTTGATCGATTCCTGCTCAAGATATTGATCGATTATCCGCAGGAAACCGAAGAGCAGGAGATCGTAGCACGCTGGGATGCCGGTTTCAATTCGCGTCATCTCGAACAAGTCGAACTGACGCCAATCTCAGACCCGACCGCCATACATGTCTGCCGCAATGAGGTCCGCACGATGCGAATGGAACCGGGCGTACAGAAGTATATTGTCGATATAGTGCGAAAGACGCGGTTACATCCGTCAATACTCTACGGAGCCAGCCCGCGTGCCTCGGTCGCTCTTCTACTTTGTTCGAAGGCTCTTGCGGCAATCCGAGGCCGCGATTTTCCGACGCCCGACGACATTCGCGACGTTTCGCTTCCGGTCCTTCGTCATCGACTCGCCTTGCGTGCCGAGGCCGAACTCGACGGTGCCACAACTGACGCCGTTATAGCCGACATTATCAAAACAGTCGAAGTGCCCCGTTAAACTCTCTTCGTGTCTATTCGTTTTTTTTTTCGTGGTTTCGGTTTAAAGCGGAACCACGAAATTGCACGAAGGAACACGAAAAGATTATCTATTCAATTTTCAGAGATCATTCTTCGCCCGGTTTGACCACGCCGGAGGGCTTTTTGTCGGGCTTAGTTTTTGGCTGAGCCGCCGGTTTGTCTGTCCTTGGCGGTGGCGTTGCCAATGGTTTTGGTGTCGAGGCGGTCGTTGGTGTCGGTGTGGGCTGTGCCGTTGTGTCCGTGCCCGGTTTCGCGGGTGTTGGCGACGGTTTGACCGCTGGCTTTTCGACCGGTGTTGCAGAGGGGCAGGGAACTTCTAGGCCAGTCTGCATATCTTTACAACGCAATTCGACGCCGCCGGGGAAATTGTCCATGAACGGACTGCCGCCGTTCGGATCTATGGTAACGGTCTGGCCGCCTTGCGGCGTGTAAACCTGTGGCGGGGCACCGATCGGCGGAGCACCGCCGTTGGCCCACGGGTTGTAGCTGTCACCGCCCTGCAACGTAGACGGCATCATCGTCATATCAAACTTCGACGGGTCGAGAACTTCCGCGTTAACGTCGCCAATCATTTTAACTAGGCCGTCTTCCTGAGCTCCGGTCGCGGGATTTATCGGCTGGACGGGAAGGCTGTTCGCGTCAATGACGAGTGCGGCGGTCGTCGGGTCGGTTTTCTTGCCCATCGTGAAATAGATGAGAGCCCCGCCAAGCAGCACGATTCCGGCGAGAACGATGAACGCTGTCTGCCAGATGTTTTGACCAGACGCGGTTGCCGCAGCGGCCTTTTTACCGCCGAGATCGTTTGCCAGGTGCTCGAGGTCTTCGGCGAAATCAGCCATCGTTTGATAGCGGTTGTCTGCTTCGCGAGTCATCGCACTGAGGATGATCGGTTCGATCTGCGCATGCAGGTCGGGGCGAAACGCCGACATCGGCGGCGCAGGTTCATTTTGTTTGGCAAGAACGTCGGCAGTTGTTTTGCCATCGAACGGCACTTCGCCCGCAATCATTTCATAAAGAATCACGCCAAGAGAGTAAACATCGCTGCGTTCATCCGCGACCGGGAAATTGGTGCATTGTTCGGGAGCGAGATATCGCGGATCGGCATCACGCGGGACGGTCATATTGTCCGAGCCAAAGCCTAGGACCTTGATCGTTTCGACACCATCAACACTTTCGACAAATATATTGGACGGAGCAATCGTGCCGTGAATAGCTTGTTTAGCGTGGGCGGCGACTGCTGCGGAAGCGATCTGCTTTGTGATATTGACCGCACGGGCCGGATCGAATGTGGTGTCGCCGGTCAGGACGCTACGGAGAGTCTCGCCGGAGACGGGTTCGTAGACCGCGTAAACGATGCCTTTTGAATCCGTTCCAAAATCGGTGAGATTGAGAATATTCGGGTGTTCCAATGCGGCGGCGTTGCGGGCCTCGTCCAAAAACCGCTTTGCCCAGCGGGCGTCCATCGCGAGGGCAGGCGTCAGAATGCGGACCGTCAGCGGTTTGCCCGAGATGTCGTGTTTGCCGAGATAAAGATCGCCCGAATCGCTTTCGCGCAATAGGCTATCGATGCGGTATTTGTCGGCTATGAGTTTTCCAATAAAGTCGTTGACCATTTGTATTTAGAACGCTAGAAACCGCGTCAGGTTGCAATTAAAAGGATATAGCTAAACGGTCGATGGGGCAATACTTTTAAAACAAGATAGCCACGAATGCACAAATATTATTTATTCGTGCATTCGTGGCCTGATTTTTTGCCTTTCGGTTTAGAGTTTGACGAATACGATCAGCAGAGCGAAGAGCACGAGCGACTCGATAAGAGCCAACGCGATGATCATGAGCGTCTGAACGGTTCCGGCTGCTCCGGGATTGCGTGCAGCACCTTCGGCGGCACGCGAGCCGACGAGGCCCTGTCCGATACCTGCGAGTCCGGCTGCGAGGCCGAACCCGATGCCGCCGCCGATAGCCTTGGCGGCGAGGACGGTCGATTCGTTGTCAGCCGCTCCACCAGCCTGTGCGAAAGCAGGCACCGCCATAAGGGCAAGAGCCATAGTTGCGTAAAAAGCGTATTTCAAGTTTTTCATATTTTTCTCCTGTTTTGTCAAATAGAAGACCGTATCTGTAGACTCGCCCTTGGTGGTATTATTTCGCCTCACTTCCGGTATTGCGTGGATTTTCTACTCCGTGGAGTCCACGCCGCCTGCGTGCGGGCATATCTGCTATAAAACGCGAGTTTTCAAATTTGGCCATCGTGTTTAGAGTGCAAGCTTTAGCTTGTCCCCTCTTCAGCAGAGACAGGCTGAAGCCTGCACTCTGAACTCTATGCATGAGCGACGGCGGGTTCGCCGTGGGCTTCATGCTCGTGCTCATCATGATCGTGGGGCGCGTGTGAGACCTCGCCGATGTAGATCATCGAGAGCAGCGTAAATACAAATGCCTGTACAAGGGCGACGAAAACGCCCAGTCCGGTCAGTGCCAGCGGCAGAATAAAATGTGTGAACGGCGGTGCCAGATTGGTGATCTGCACAAACACCTGTTCGTCCGAGAACATATTGGCAAACAGTCGAACGCCGAGCGTAAACGGACGGATCGAATTTGAAATGATCTCGATAAAGAAGATCAGGATCGTGATCGGGATCATCAGCAGCGGCAGTTTTGGCCCCGCGAAATGCTTAATGTGACCGAAAAGGCCGTTCTCGATGATGCCGACGTAGTTGTAATAAACAAACGACGAGATGCCCAGTGCGAACGTCACGTTGACCGAAGCGGTCGGCGACATGAACATCGGGAAATGTCCCATCAGATTCGAAACCAAAATCAAAATGCCGAATGTCGCGACGATCGGAAAATGCCGAAAACCGTGCGGCCCGATGATGCTGACGATCATATCTTTGATCGCCATAACGCCTGCCTCGAGCGTGAGCTGGCCGGGTTTAGGATCGTCCTGCGAGAGTTTGCCCTTTAACAGATACACCACGAAAACGGTCAGCAGACACGCGATCACGAACATGATGGTGTACCACGGGATCGCGTTCTCGACAGTGTACGGGCCGAAAGCTTTCGCGGCCGTCGTACCGAATTTCGAAAAGACGTACTTATTCCAAAGCGGCTCAGTGTAGGCAACCTGAAATTCATGCATCGGCTTGCCGACGTAATGATTTATGAACTGTACGATCAATGGCAGTTGATGGCCGCCTTCTGCAGATAACAACATTGTTATGATTCCTGTCCGTTAAAACTACTAAAAATTCCTATCAAACCTTCGATCACGACCGCGAATGAAAACGCCGCGAGGCCTAAAACTACGGCCACTATCGGGAACGCTCCGGTCGCGTAAATTGCCCAAACTACAAGGCCGATAGCCACGTACCGAAGAATATATCTGACGCCTAGCAGCATGGGCTTTTCGCCATTTACGGCCTGTGCAAATATAGCCCGCGTCGAGTTTCGCTGCCAAAAATAATTGACGAACGACATCACGCCGCCAATCAAAACTCCGGCACCAAATCTCGCCGCGCCGAATACAAATCCAGCGATCGTGCCAACAGCAACGATCACGGCCATTATCACCAGCACGCGGTTTAGCGAAACCTGCGGCGGCAATTGGTCTTCGGTTATCAATGGCTCCGACATGGTGCTCACGCGCGAATCTTAAATTTTACAAAGAAACGGGCGAAAATTCAAAAGCCAAGAGTAGGAACCGCGAAAATACATGAAAAGGCACTAAAATTATCAAAATGTATTATCTTGTTCGCCCGGATCTACTTGATGGCTCTGTTCGTTTTGCTCGTCGTTAGCGGCATGTGACATCAGCGGACGGATCGCGGAATTGTGTTTTTCGGGGTTGAAGATGCGGGACGAGATGCGAACCACCTGCACAAATCCGATGATCGAGCCGAGAACGATACCGCCCACGAGGCCCCAGGGTTTGGTGCCGAACATCCAATCTGCGATCCAACCTAATAGCAGCATAAACGCGACCGAGACGACAAACACTATCCCGATCGAATATGCGAGGCCACTGCGGCGGATCGTTTCGGCAGTCGATTCCGGTTCAAATGGCGCGGGGACGAAGTTCGGAACCATATCCGGCTGGAAGAGCGGCCCCCGATCGCGGCTTTGCGATTCGATTTGCTCGTGTGCGAAGGGTTCAAAGGTGTAAGACGGCTGAGTCGGTTCGATCGCCTGATCTGCGATTTGCTCGATCGCCGGTTCGGCGTACGGATCGACAAAGGAAACCGCATCTATCGGATCCGCATCATTGCCAACGTCAGCGTTCCACTCAGAATCATCCGCATACGGATCGTCGTAAACGGGAGCCGCTACGGTTTTAGGCCGCCGGACACGCTTTGGTTTGGGAGGCTCTTCGTTCGAGATGTCTTGGGAAATTTCTTCGTCGTTCATCGCGTTTGATCGTTTGCTAATCCGCAATGATGACAGTTTCGCGGTGCGATTTCAATACGTAGGTCGTTCCGCGCCAAACCATTCGCCGCGAAAGCCATGCGGCGAAAGCGTTGTAAAAGAAAATGAGCGGTGCGACGAGAAAGAGCGTGAGTTGCGTGAACGTCTGACGGCGAAGTTCGGCGTCCCACTCAGTCAGCACGAGACGAACCGCCTTGAGCCGAAGATGGGCCTTTCCAATGCTGAATGCCGATACTACAGCGAGAGTCGTGACCGCCGTAGCGACTGACAGTCCGTTCTGCCGGCTGAAAAGAACGGTGAGCAGCGACGAGATCATCACGGCGTTAAACAGGCCCGAACCGATGAAGGAGATCAGCCAGAGATTTGGTGCGTAAACGCGTGTGATCTTCATTTGGCGCGTGGTGAATTCGAGCATTTCGCGAATCGTGCAGCTTTCGAGAGTGGCGCTCATGGCCTGAGGGACGAAAACTATCGGCATGTTGGCGTCGTCCATTGTGCGCGTAACGGCGAAATCGTCTGAGAGCGTTCCGCGCCAACGTTCTCGCATATTGAGGCGTTCGAAAGTGTCACGTCGGATCGCCATCGAGCCGCCCCAGCAGAAGTTTGTGCCGGTATTTGGGCCGAGTGCGGAGGCGATCGAGGCGTTCCAGACTGAGTTCATTTCGGAGGCGAAGTTCGGTTTGTTGGAGATGAACCAGCGATAGCCTGTAGTCGCTCCGGTTTCGTCGTCCTGAAGCGGGGCGATCAGGCTTCGAAGCCAGTTCTTTGATGGCTTGGCGTCGGAATCTACGAAGGCGAAGATCTGGGAACGGTCGTCGGCGTGTAGAACGGCTTCTCTCAGGTTTTCGACTTTTTGGCTGCAATCTAGGGCCTTCGGGGCGATTATCAATTTTGAAAGAACGGAAATCTCACCGCGGAGACGCAGAGACGCGGAGGAAGAATCGGAATTTATTTGATCTCCTCTCTGTGTCTCCGCGTCTCTGCGGTTGATTTCATTCTCGATCATCGCTACGGCAGGGTCCGATTTATCATCGACGACGAAGATTATTTCGTATTTGGGGAAATCCTGATCGAACAATGCTCTCAGGTTTTCTTGCATTCCGTCATCGACGCCTCGGCATGGGGCGATGACGGTTACGAACGGCGTGTAATCAGAGCGTGGACGGGCGAGTTCTTTGCGGAAATAGGCTAAATATCGAAAGCCGCCGACCAGCGACTTGTAGCTCAGCAGGATGAGAAGCCCGGCGAAAATGTAGTACGCGAAGATCATTGGTGAGCGTTCGGGGTGATGAGGTGTGTCAGGTATTCGATCGTTCGCTCGGCGGCTCCGCGGTTGTTGTTCATGACGGCGAGTGCGTTGTTTCCGAGGGATTTACGCCTATCGTCATTTTTGAGCAGGTCGCGGAACGCCGCGGTGAGCGTCGCCGCGACTTTTGCTTCATCGATTTTATCGAGTTGGATGAGAGCGTCTTTGCCGAGGAAGTCAGCTACGGCGTCGGCGAAATTTGCGGTGTTCGGGCCTGTAATGATCGCTCGTCCGCTGGCGGCGGGCTCGAAAATGCTCTGGCCGCCGTGCGGTATCAGGCTGCCGCCCACGAAAACGATTTCGGCCAGCGGATACGCGGTGCGCAGTTCGCCGATGCTGTCGAGAAGGATGACTTCGGCAGTTTTGTCTCGCGAAGATTCGGCCTCGGTGCGGCAGGCCCAATCGAAGCCGGAGCCTTTGATAAGCTCTCTGATCTCAGCAAAACGTTCGGGATGTCGAGGGGCGATCATCAGACGCGGCAGGCGTTCGCCGCCCGATTTCCAGATCTGTTTGAACGCGTCGAGTATCCATTTTTCCTCGCCTCGATGGGTGCTGGCGGCGATTATCAGCGGTGCGTCGGGCGAGATGCCGAAGCGTGTGCGAAACGCGGCGGTCAGATCGTTCTCTGAAACCTCGACGTTGTGATCGAATTTTAGGTTGCCGCTAACGCGGACCTTGCTGGCACGAATGCCGAGCGACATTATTCGTTTGGCGTCGGCGTTTGTCTGCATCAGAGCGAGGTCGAGATAGCCGAGAATGCGGCGGATCGAGCCTTTGAAACGGGCGTAGCGCGTGTACGAACGTTCGGAAAGGCGGCCGTTGACGATGCAGATGCGGGCCTTGGCGTGGTTTGTTTCGCGAATAAAATTCGGCCAGATCTCAGTTTCCATCAGCATAACGACCGACGGGCGATAATGTTTCAGTGCCTTTCTCACGCTGAAACGCCAGTCGAACGGAAAGTAAAATATGGCGTCAGCGGAGGTTGCGAAGATCTCTTTTGCCAGCGTTTGGCCTGTTTTTGTTGTCGTTGAGATGACGAGGCGGTGTTTTGGGAAATGTTCCTTTATACCATCGACTAGCGGACGGGCGGCGTTGGCTTCGCCGACGGAAACGCAATGAAGCCAGAGAACGGGACGATTGCCGAGTTTGAATTCGGGCAAGCGGCCGAGACGCTGGGAGAAACCTGACGCGTATTTGCCGCCGGTGACAAGGTCAAAGAGGAACCGCGGTGAAAGCAGTATAAAACCGAGTGTGTATATCAGGCTATAGAAAAAGAACATCGGGCGAATAGTACCAGAGTTGCAGAGTGCCATAGTTGCAGAGTAAAAGAACCGAACTCTGCAACTCTATAACTCTGCAACGCTACAAACTATTTGACACGTTCCATATACTTCGATTCGGTCGGATTTACCCGAATTTTTTCGCCTTCTTCGATGAACGGCGGAACCGAGACCGTGACGCCGTTTTCGAGCGTCGCGGGTTTATTAGAGTTTGATGCGGTCGCGCCTTTTAGGTTCGGATCGGTACGTGTTACGGTCAGTTCCATCGAAGCTGGCAGGGCAACCCCGATCGGCGTGCCGTCGTAGAATTCGACTTCGATCACAAGTCCGGCCATCAGCCATTGGGCGGCGTCGCCGAGTTCAAGTTCGGTCAATGCGACCTGCTCGTAGGTCTCCGAATTCATAAAATGATGGTGCGAGCCGTCGGAGTAGAGATACTCCATTTTGATCTGTTCGAGCGTGATCTTGTCAAGCGTGTCGTTCGAGCGGAAGCGAAACTCGAATGAATTGCCGGTGCGTAAATTTCGCAGACGTGTCTGAACCATCGCCCGCAGATTGCCGGGCGTATGGTGGTGAAATTCCATCACTCTCACGGGTGAACCTTCGTGCAGGAACACCATCCCTTTTCTCATATCATTTGCTGAAATAGCCATAAAACTACCTTATCTCCGTTATGTTTAGATATTGCGGTTTAACACAAAAGAGATAGTTTAGTTTCGCGCGTCGCGGTTTGTCTAGCGGGCAGTGACCTTGAACTTGAACGTTCCTTTCCACGCATCGGCTTTGCCGCACTCCGTGACGGTGATCTTGTAAACTCCGGCGACAGTCGGCGTGACCTCGTTTTTGTCGTGACAATCGGCGGCCATGTCCTGTTCATATTCCGATCCCGGAGGAGCCTCGATCGAGATCGTGATGTAATTTTTACCCACGTTCTCGGTCGTGATCACCTGGCCTTTGGCGACGCGAATGGTATATGTACGCGACGAACTGTAGCCGGACAAAGTGCCGGTGACGATCGCCTGATGCGTGCCGCGGGCAAATTTAATGGTGGTTGGCTTTTGCGCTAAGACGGCCGTCGAGCAAATCGACAGAACGAAAAAAGCGAATGTGATGAGTAACAGTTTTTTCATAGATTTCTACCTTGTAAAGGGCGGTGTCGGACTAAGCTATTCTACCATTGAATACGTATTCCGCGCGGTTTTTGTGGTGAACCAAGTGTGTCTTTTATTTGTTTGGTCGAGATTGTGGTACGTACCACAATTTGATCTGCATTTTTGCGAAAATCGAGTAAAAATGGCGTTTGGTAACGGGTTTTCGAGGCTTGGTAACACCGAAATTTAGCATTGGTAACGCGAAAAATGGAGTTGGTAACGCGGATTTGGGCCTTGGTGCCGCACTAAAAACGGAGCGTTACCAGAACGTTTTCGGTCGAAATTTGCCTCGAGCGTCATCGACGGATGATCACCTGCCTGATCGAATTGACGAATGACCTGCCGGATCACACATATCCACAGCGACGGCGGGAGAGACGGCGGCGGAAGCGGCGGTCGGTGGCGGAAGGAAGAATACACATATTTGCGCAAGTGGCCGCTAAGAGCGGGGACAGAGCCGCCCTTCCTGACCTGAAAACTAACTAAACTTGATCTTCGTAACTTAGGTTCGATCTGATGGCACACATGTGACAGTGATTAGCCCTCTTTCTTAAAAGGGAGCGGAGGCGGTTCTTCGCCTTCTTTTGGATAGCTTTTGTTTAGGCCGTCGTAGATCATAATTATCTTGTCGATCCACTCTTTTGCCTCAGTCTTTGTTGGGTCGTTCTTGAATGCCCGGCGGTAATCACCGATCGCGGATGCGTATTGGCGGGCATCGGTGAGGGCGACGGCGCGCTTGTAATAGGCTTCGGCGAGTGTTTTCTTTAGCGTTTCGTTAGTCGGCTTTGTAGTCAGAGCACGCTCGGCGGCGGTTACGGCGGAATCAAGCGATTTTGTGTCGATCGGTTCGCCGCTTTGCGTCCATTTGGCCTTTTCGCCCGGAGCGGCGGTGTTCGGTTGTTTGTTTTCGCTACTATGCGCGATAACGGTCTGCGGTGTTCCGGATGTCGCCACGCCGGCCGTTTGCGAATTGGCGTTTGACTGGACAGGCGATGCTGCGTTGTTACAGGCGGCAGCGACAAATGCTAAGAGAGCTACGATTGCAAATTTCATTTGAATATTCCTCGATCCAAGTCTATCAAAACTATCCACTATTAACTTGTCACTATCCACTGAAAAAAGCGAAAAATAACTTCAGTGGATAGTTTAGTTAGTTGGTAGTGAATAGTCTTATTTCTTATCTATGTACGGCCGCGACTGAACGACGTAGATCTTGTTGCCGAGGATGCCCCATTCGATGTCCTGTTGCGCTTTGTTGCCGAATGCGACTTTGATCTGCATCGCGGCTTTGGCGAGGGCGCGGGCCTGGAGGTCCGTGAGAACCCGTTGTTTGGCACCGGCACATTTGTCGGCCGTTACTTTCAGGTCGCCATTGGCGTCAAACGCTAAGGCACTTTCCTGTTGCGAAAGCGTCATCACGACGACCGAATTCGATCTAGGGTTGAACAAGATCTGCTCGGGAATTCCGGCGTTATCGACGACCTTTGAATTGTGGCCGCAGACGGCGCTGATGTAGACGGAATTGATATTGCGGTCATCGAAGGGATCTTTGGTGATCATCACGCCGCCTTTTTCCATATCGACGCCGACCTGAATGAGCGCGGACATATAGACGTCGGTCTGGCTGACGTAATTGCGGACGCGGGCCTCGTAGGCCTCAAATTTCCAAAGCGAGCCCCAGACCTTTTTGACGGCCTCGATCAATTTTTCTTCTTCGATAACGTTCGGCACGCTCGAATAAAGGCCGGCACCGCTGAAATTTGGCAGGTCTTCACTGTTCGAAGAGCTGCGGACAAAGACCGGCTTTCCGCCAAGCTGCGTTTTCCATTGGGCGATGATGTCTTTCTTGAGCTTCTCGTCGAATTTGCCTTTTTGTATCGTCGCACGAAATTCATCGAGCTTTTGGCGGCGGAATTTCGGGTTGTGGACAAAATCGTTCTCGTCCATGAGATTGACGATGATGTCTTCAAAGCCGTTGTCCTTCATAAATTTGTCGTACCAATGGAAAGGCACGGTAAATCCGTCGGGAACGGTGAAACCGGGAATTTTCTTAAACAGCATCTCGCCGAGGTTTGCCGATTTCGAGCCGTATTTCACGCTGTCGGTCTTTCGCATCTTGCCGAGCGGGCCGAGGGCCGTCGTTTTGAGATCGGCGGGCGGAACAACGATGTCGGGCGGTTTGGGAATCTCGTTTGGCTTGGTCACGCGGTCGAAGGAGTAATCTGTGAGATTTGCTTCGAGCTTGATCCAATAGGTGTCGAGGTTTCTAAAGAGTTTGTCGGCGTCCTTGATGTAGATATTCGGGATGTTCCAGCCTCGCGCCAAGATGTTGATGTGCGAGAGCGGGCTCGACGGTTTGGCGACGATTATGCCGCGGACCGGCGGCAGTGTTAGCGGCAGTTCTCTAAGTACAATGATCTCGTTATCGCCGATCTCGACGGTGTCGTCGAGTTTGTCGATGATGTGCAGGCGGCCCGTGGCTTTGCCGGTATTTAGCGGCAAGTAAGCCTGATTGCGGTTTAGTTCATCCTGCAAAATACGGTCGATGCCGATGTTGGCGGAGGCGTCTTCCTGACGGATAGAGTTTGGTTTGTAGAACGTCTTTTGGAAAAAGGCTCTGTTGATCGCCGTATTGGCTGTTTTCATCAACTCGGCGGATGCCATATCGCCTTCCCATAGTTCCCACGTGTATTTTTCGACCGGCTGCTGCCATGCGATCGTGCCGACGATAAAGCGGCGTCCGAGGTCCTCATAGATGGACTTAAATATCTCGGTGCCACGCGGGATCATGTAGGTCGCGAGCAGGAAATCTTTGTGAAAGCGGAACTTCTGCGAGTTTACGAAATAGATCTTGTCCTTGTCGCGGCGGTCGATGATGAACATCACATGTGGCATCGCGTACGGCGTGCCTTTGTGATAAACGCGTGCGATCGAGTCGAAGGCGTTGCGCGATTCGAGCTTGGGCAGCGAATTGCGGTTAGAATCGGGCTTTTTTGCCATCGCTCCGGGCGGTTCGCGAGTCGGCGAAGGCTTGCGCGAGAGCTGAGCCGACGCCGGAAGCGAGACGACTAAAAGACACAATGTGACCGCAATAATGATCAGCTTCGACTTACTCATAACAGTTACGCAACCCTATCCTTTTCAATCTCATTTTTTTACTGCAACACGCGCGGTTTCCTTGCCAGCAGACCGGCAATACGTTCCATGAGTTATATCTTAACCGTAACGGCCATTAGCGTAAAACAGCCTCAATAGCGTCACACGCGATTTTGGTGCCATTTTCCGAATCTATGATTCGCTTTAACGCCAAAGCGTTTGCGCCATATTTTTCGTCGGAGAGTATCGCGGACAGTGCTTGGGCCGCACTTTCGGCGGTGTAACTGTCGCGGCTGATGATCTCGGCAACGCCCGCACGGCGGCAGCGAGCGGCATTGTCGGGCTGATCGTGGCTAAACGGCATGATCAAATGGGGTACACCGGCCCGCAGGACCTGAGCCGTCGTCCCAATGCCCGCCTGATGGACGACACACGCCGCTCGCGGGAAAACCAGCGAATACGGCGCGTATTCGAACGCCGCCATCGTTTGATCCATGCCTTTCGGCGGCTCGTTTTCGCGGCCATAAAGCAGCAATGCACGGCGGCCGAGTATTTTCGCGGCCTTGACGCTTTCGTCGAAAAAATCGCGGGCATCGAGAACGGCGGCAGAGCCGAGCGTGAAAATGATCGGCGGTTCGCCTGCGTCGAGAAATGCGGCAATGTCCGGATCAAGCTCGCCTGATTCACTCTCGTCGAAGAAGCAAAACCCTGTCTGGAGCGTCGGCGAATGCCAATCTGATTGCGGCCGTCCGATCGCTTTTGAAAACAATGCAAGATTTAGCAGGCTTGAGAATTTGTCGTCGAAGATCGGCTCGTGATCTTCGCTCAAACCTAGGCTGCGGCGAAATGCCTTGTATGGTTCGTACCAGCTATTCAGGCTCAGGCGCATCACGCTGAACAGGGCACGATGCATAAATGCGGGCATCGGACGTACGTATTCGAGCCATTCGGCGGTCGGGTAGATGTTCGGGTCCTCGCACGAGAACATCGAAAGCGGAGCAAGGGTTGACGAGATCCACTTAATGCCCGTTTTCTCTACGAGCGAGCCTGTTGCGTAAACGATCTCGCCGTTGATCAGCAGGTCGGCACCTTCGCACGCGGCAGCCAGATCCTCGTACATATCACCGAGACTCGGGAAGATCAGCTCCTTGATGACCATCTCCGGGCCGGTCCTGGCGTCCATTGTTTTACGGAGCAATTCGCGGTCGGTCGGATCGACGTTTGGCCGTAAAGGCTTGAATTCGAGGCCGAGATCAACGACCTTTTCGCGGTAGCCTTCCCACGTGTTGACGACGGGCGTGTGACCGCGTTTTTTGAGTTCGATGGCAAGGGCGATCATCGGATGCAGATCGCCGAGGCTGCCCATGGTGGCTAAAACGATACGTGCCATCTATTGGATATTGTCTTCCTGTTCGCTCTCGGCGGTAGCGGTTAAACGCTTTTTGATCGCAAATCTCATGCTCATAAAAAACGCACAAACACCGACCGCAGCCGCCGCGAACGTATATTCCGATTGCCCGATATTGTAAAAATAAACGGCGGCCCCGATCAGGACCGCCGCAAGGATTTTCAGCCCAATTTCCATTGTTATCCAGTTTACTTCATCTGGCAGCGATGTCGTTAAAGCCTTTGCCGCTGAAAAATGCGGCGACGGCTCGCATCATTCGCATTAGGGCCCGGATTATCTTTGGGAAAAACCAGATGAATGCGATCACGAATACTCCGAGGATCGACATGATGATGAACGGTGCGAATACGGCCAGAAGTGCTCCGACGAGTGCGATCACGTCTTCGACGATCGAGAGGACCCAATTGGAAACAGGTTCGGGCGAGAGGTTGGCACCGACGCGGAGCGCGGCCTTTGTGCCGTGCGAGCCAAACGCAAGTCCGCCGCCGACGAGTGCCGCCGGGATATATACGCTGGCATCAAGCTGATCGGTGGCCGCATACGCGACGATCGCCCCGGCCGGAATCCGAATAAATGTATGGACGACGTCCCAGACGCTATCGACATAGGGTATCTTGTCCGCAAAAAACTCGACCAAATAAAGCCCGCCCGCAATGCCGATGATCCACCAGTTATCGAGAGCATCAAGCCCACCCGGCAGCTTGGTCGCGCCAAACTTTTGCAGCAACCCCAGCACCGTCACCGTCGCGTACAGGTTGATGCCCGACGTCCAGGCGGAACCGAGAGCTAGACTTAATGTTGAGAACCATTCCATAGCGACTTCCTCAAGCTCACAGATTTAGCGAATGGCGCAAAGCGTCATCAACTTCTATCATTGAATTTAAACTGCCCAGATTTCTTATTATCCGAGAACGCAGAACGGTAGCAACGTTGTCGGTCATTACGACAGAATCAACTAACAGGCCGCTAGCGATGCCAACCTCGGTATTAATCTCGATTAGGTAGCGAGTTTTGCGGCCGATTCGACGCAGGTTGCTGCTGATCATTACGAGAACAATCTGAGATAGGTCCGAATCAATATTGTCCGACTGCACGACCAATGCAGGGTGTATTTTCACGGTTCTCAGGTCAGAATTCGGGAAGGGGACAAGTACGATGTCACCTCGCCTTACGGGATTTGTCGAGGGCTGCTTTGGCATTGTCGTAATCGTTGTAGATATCCATTTCAGGGTCGTTCCAGTCCTCAAAGGTTGCGAACGTCTCGCGTAAAACCGCTGCCTCGTCCCTGTCGATCCCGAGGCTGCTTAATTCTAAGTCCGAATTTTCCATAAACGTAACCAACACCCTCGATTGTTTAACGTTATCAACCGATTGCAGCAATTCAACCGTTCCGTTCCGATACAAACCCTCTACTGTCAACATAACTCACCTCACGCAAATTCTACCACACAAATACGCTTATTCATCCTCTTCGGTTCCGGCGGTTTCGTCCTTTTTGAAGCCAAATTTTTCGAGGCGGTATTGGAGTGTGCGGAAGGTTAGACCGAGCAGTTTGGCTGATTTTGTGATGTTATTGTCGGTGCGGTCCATGGCTTGCATTATTAGGCTGCGTTCGACTTCTTCGAAATTGACGCCTTCGGCGGGGAGTTTGAAGAGGTCGTTGGAACTCGAGCCGCTCGTGCTGCGTGCGCCGGTCATTTCGGGCGGGAGGTCGTCGGTAGTGATGGTGTCGTTTTCGCAGAGCAGGATCGCGCGTTCGATGGCGGATTCGAGCTGGCGGACGTTGCCGGGATAGCCGTAATCCTCGAGCAGGCGTCGGGCCGGCGTTTCGAACGTGATCTTGCGACTTGTGCCGCGGGTATGTTTTTTGACGAAATAGTCGATCAAAACCGGGACGTCGGTGCGGCGTTCGCGCAGGGCGGGAAGTTCGATCGATAGCACATTCAAACGGTAGTAAAGATCCTCGCGAAAGCGTTTTTCCTCGACCATATGGAGCAGGTCGCGGTTGGTGGCGGCGACGACGCGGACATCGACGTCGATATCGCGGATGCCTCCAACGCGGCGGATCTGCTTTTCCTGCAAAGCACGCAATATCTTTGCTTGCAGCGAGATGTCGAGTTCGCCGATCTCGTCTAAAAACAAAGTTCCGTTGTGGGCGATCTCGAACAAACCTTTTTTGTCCGCGACGGCACCGGTGAACGAGCCTTTTTCGTGGCCGAAGAGTTCGGATTCGAGCAGGTTTTCGTTGATCGCGGCACAGTTTACGGCTTGAAATGTTTCGCTCGAACGCAAGCTGTTGGTGTGGATCGAACGCGCGATCAGCTCTTTGCCCGTGCCGCTTTCGCCGCGGATGAGGACGGTCGAATTGGATTTGGCGATCTTGACGATCAGCTTTTTGACCTTGTCCATCTCGGGCGAGACAGAGATGATCTCGGCGTCGAGCGTCGTCAGTTTTTTGAGTGCCCGCGAGACGGTCGAGAGCAGATTTTCGCTGTCGTACGGCTTTTGCAAATACTCAAATGCCCCCAACCGCATCGCGTCGACCGCCGAATCGACCGAGCCGTGTGCGGTGAGCAAGATGACGATGATCGATTTATCAAAATCCGTAAGCTGTTTGAGAAGGTCAAGCCCGCTCATGCCGGTCATCTTGAGATCGGTCAAAACAAGGTCAAAATGCCGGTCCGCGACAAACTTCATCGCCGCCTCGCCGGAACTTGCCGTTGTGACGTCGTAGCCTTCGCCGGATAGGATCGTTTCTAGTATTTCTCTTTGATTTTTCTCGTCATCGACGACTAGTATTGATTTTCTTGCCATAAGTGTGTTTTCACCGCAGAGACGCGGAGACGCAGAGAGGAGGAGATCAAAATCTATTCACAATGCGTTTAATACCTTCCTTTAGAACAGATGAGTGAAAGTTGAGAATCAGGCCGACCCTTAGATCTAGCATTCGAAGATACGACAGGAGTTGGGCTTCATGGATTGCGATAATGCGGTCTACGGCTTTAAGTTCAATAATTACAGTGTTTTCTACAAGTATATCCAGTTTGTATCCACAGTCGAGTTTTACGTCCTTGTAAACGACCGGCAAGGGAACCTGACGTTGAAACGTTAAGCCGTTTTGGGCAAGTTCATAGCATAAACACTCTTCATAAGCCGATTCCAGTAACCCCGGCCCTATCGCCTTGTGCACCTCTATCGCACAGCCGATTATTTTCTCGGTCGGAAAATTAATTCGTTCGCTAGCGTTGTCAACATCGAGCATCTGCAACAAATCTCCTTGTTCTCAGCGTCTCCGCGTCTCTGCGGTTCAATCGGCCTTTGGTAATTTTACCGTAAATTTCGTTCCATCGCCCTCCGCAGATTCGACCTCGATCGTGCCGTTGTGGATGTCGACAATCTTATACACGATCGCGAGGCCGAGGCCGGTGCCGGTTTCTTTAGTGGAGAAATACGGTTCGAATATCTTTGAGAGGTTTTCGGCCGGGATGCCGTTGCCTGTGTCGGTGATCTCGAAACGCACCATACCGTTGTCGGGCGAGATCTTGACGCTAAGATGGCCGCCTTCGGAGCCCATCGACTGGACGGCGTTGATAAACAGGTTGTTAAAAACGCTGCGTAAAAACTCGGGGTCGCCCATTATCTGCGGCACGTTCTCGTGTTCGACGACGCCGATCTTGATGTTGTTTTCGGCGGCCTGCGCTTCGACTATGCGAAGCGAATCTTCGACTATCTGACGTGCATCGACGCTACGCAGATTGGCATTTGCAGGACGCGAGTAGTTGAGAAAATCGGAGATCTGCGAATTAATGCGAGCGACCTCGTCCTTTAATTGCGAGGTGAGCTTGTCAAATTTCTCGCGTTTTTCGCCGTCCTCGGGTGCGTATTTCGAACGCAGGTGGTCGAGCGTCAGGTTGATGTAATTGAGCGGATTGCGTATCTCGTGGGCGATCGCCGAGCCGAGCCGGCCGACGACGGCGCTTTTTTCGGCTTGCTGGAGTTGGGCTTCGAGGTCACGTTTTTTCTCGAGTTCCGCGGTCATTTCGTTGAAATTGGCTCCGAGTCGGCCAAGTTCGTCGTAACGATTTTCCGGCACGCGAACCGTCAGA
>JANLTF010000134.1:0-4452 GCA_031362825.1 Acidobacteriota bacterium
GTTACAAGGGCTTTTATTACCATTTTCTTGACATGCAGACTGGCCGGCGCGCCTGGCAATGTGAGCTGTCGACCATAGACAGTACTTTTCTTCTGGCGGGTGCGTTAACAGCGGGAAGGTACTTTGACGCAAATACTCCCGAAGAGCAAGAGATCCATTCACTCGCCGATATGCTCTATCGCCGAGCGGATTGGCAATGGGCGCAGGACGGTGGATCGACGGTCACGCACGGCTGGAACCCTGAAAGCGGCTTTCTCGAATACCGTTGGGAAGGCTACGATGAGGCTCTGCTTTTGTATATCCTCGGATTGGGTTCCCCGACGCACGCGTTGCTCGAGGAGAGCTACGCTGCGTGGGTATCCACCTACCAGTGGGAACAATCTTACGGACAAGAATATCTGTATGCCGGACCACTTTTTACCCACCAGCTCTCCCATATTTGGGTTGATTTTCGCGGTATCCAGAATGCGTTCATGCGTGGAAAGGGCATCGACTATTTCGAAAATAGCCGGCGGGCGACATATGCACAACGCCAGTATGCGATTGATAATCCACTCAAATTCAAGCACTATGGCGAGTCCTGCTGGGGACTGACCGCGAGCGAAGGTCCCGGACCCGACACCATGGAAGTGAACGGCATTGAGCGCGAATTCTTTGATTACATAGGGCGGGGGGCTCCGTACGGCCCCGACGACGGAACCATCGCACCGTGGGCCGTGGCAGCATCGCTGCCATTTGCACCCGAGATCGTTTTGCCGGCACTCGACTACTGCATTCATGACGTCAAACTTACAGAGTCCAATCGTTATGGCTTCAAGGCGTCCTTCAATCCCTCCTATCCGTCTGCGTCAGGTAATCAATATGGCTGGGTCTCGCCATGGCATTTCGGACTCAATGAAGGTCCGACTATTTTGATGATCGAAAATTATCGATCGGAACTATTGTGGCAATTAATGAGGAATTGCCCCTACATCAACCGCGGATTGCGCCGGGCCGATTTTATCGGCGGTTGGTTATGACCAAGGTCGGCCACATTTAGTTTTGCTATGACCGAACATTATCAATGCATGAAGCATGCTTTCTCGAAAACCTATCAAGGAGTATCCGGAAATGACCATAATTGACACAAAAATTGACGCGAAAGATGCAATGCCCTTGACTGCAGAAGAAGTCCGGCGGATGAACGCTTACTGGAGAGCGGCAAATTATCTCTCTGTCGGGCAGATATATTTATACGACAATCCGCTCCTGCACGAACCGCTAAAGAGCGAGCACGTCAAACGTCGCCTGCTCGGTCACTGGGGTACGACTCCGGGCCTTAACTTCGTCTACGCGCATATTAATCGCCTAATAAAGAAGCATGATCTAAACGCGATCTATCTTGCGGGTCCCGGACATGGCGGACCTGGCGTCGTTGCTAACACCTACTTGGAAGGAACCTACACCGAGTTTTATCCAGACATCTCACAGGATGCCGACGGCCTCGGGAAGCTGTTCAAACAATTCTCATTCCCCGGCGGCATCCCGAGTCATGCCGCTCCTGAGACGCCCGGTTCGATTCACGAAGGAGCCGAACTAGGCTACGCGCTCGTTCACGCCTATGGAGCCGTCTTTGACAATCCAGACCTACTGGCAGTGTGCGTCGTTGGTGATGGTGAGGCGGAGACGGGACCACTGGCAACGAGTTGGCACTCCAATAAGTTTCTCAATCCCGAGCGCGACGGCGCCGTGCTGCCAATCCTCCATCTTAATGGTTACAAAATCGCCAATCCCACAGTGCTGGCGCGGATAAGCCATGATGAACTTACGAGTCTCTTTGTTGGCTATGGATACAAACCCTACTTCGTGGAAGGCCACGATCCTGAAAGAATGCATCAGCTCATGGCGGCAACTCTGGATACCGTAATCACCGAAATTCAAGCGATTCAGAAAGATGCTCGGGAGAACGGGTTCTCGCAGCGCCCACCGTGGCCGATGATCGTGTTGCGCTCACCGAAGGGATGGACCGGACCCAAGGTCGTCGACGGGTTACCGACTGAAAACTCATTTCGCTCGCATCAGGTTCCGTTGGATAAATTAGCGAGCAATCCCGAACATTTGCGGCAGCTCGAAGAATGGCTGCGAAGCTACAAACCTGAGGAACTTTTTGACGAAAGCGGGAAGTTGTTCCAAGAATTGGCTGAGCTGGCCCCGAAAGGCGAACGACGAATGGGAGCAAACCCTCACGCCAATGGCGGGTTGTTACTCAAAGATTTGAAGCTTCCGGATTTTCGGGACTACGCCGTTGCTGTTCCCAATCCGGGAACGGTCGATGGGGAAGCGACCCGGGTGATGGGGCAATTCTTGCGCGACGTGATGAATCTCAACGACGACTCACGAAACTTCCGCGTAATGGGGCCGGATGAGACTAATTCAAACAGACTTAACGCTCTTTTTGAGGTGACGGACCGGGTTTCTACAGCCACGATTCTACCGACGGACGATCACGTCACCCCAGATGGTCGGGTGATGGAGATTTTGAGCGAGCATATGTGTCAGGGCTGGCTCGAAGGTTATTTGCTGACAGGCCGACACGGCTTTTTCTCCTGTTACGAAGCGTTCATCCATATCATTGACTCAATGTTCAACCAGCACGCGAAATGGTTGAAGGTAACTCGTGACATTCCCTGGCGGCGGCCGATCGCCTCACTTAACTACTTGCTGACGTCCCACGTCTGGCGGCAGGATCACAACGGCTTCAGCCATCAGGATCCCGGCTTCATTGATCACGTCACTAACAAGAAGGCCGAAGTCGTTCGTGTGTATTTGCCGCCGGACGCTAACACACTTATTTCCGTGACCGATCATTGTCTTCGGAGCCGCAATTACGTCAACGTCATCGTCGCCGGCAAGCAACCCTCGCTGCAGTACCTCGATATGGATGCTGCCATCGAACACACTACTGCCGGCATCGGTATATGGTGCTGGGCGAGCAACGATCAGGGAGTTGAACCGGATGTCGTTATGGCCTGTGCCGGGGACGTACCGACACTTGAAACACTTGCCGCCGTTGATCTTCTCCGCCAGCATTTTCCGGACTTGAAGGTTCGCGTAGTCAATGTCGTTGATTTGATGACTCTCCAACCTTTGACCGAACATCCGCATGGCTTGTCTGACAAAGACTTTGATTCACTCTTCACGACCGATAAACCGGTAATCTTCGCCTTTCACGGCTACCCCTGGTTGATTCACCGGCTTACCTACCGGCGAGAAAACCACATTAACTTTCATGTTCGTGGATACAAGGAAGAGGGGACGACAACCACCCCGTTCGACATGACGGTATTGAACGATCTCGATCGCTTCCACCTTGTCGAAGATGTGATCGACCGGGTGCCGAGTTTGGGGTCAAAAGTCGCACACGTCAAACAGGCGATGCGCGACAAGCTTCTGGATCATAACCAGTACATTCGCAAATACGGTGATGACATGCCCGAGATTCGTGAGTGGAAATGGCCGTACTAAGTTGGCTCTGGATATCATCATGACGTGATGATTCGCGTACGACTTTCTAGAACCTATGGCATAAGGATTTAATAAAGTGAATATTTTGGTTCTCAACCCCGGCAGCTCGACACTGAAGTTCGCCCTATATCAAATACCTGATTCGAGTAAGGCATCTATCACAACGGATTCGGCAACGGTTTTGGCAAGCGGGATCATCGAGCCGATCGGAAAGCCGCAATCTGAATTTAGGTTATCCGTTGCGACGCGGACGCCGGTGATCGAGCGGGTTGAAGCGGCCACTCCGGAACAAGCTGTGGAACAGATCATCCGCCGCGTTATTTCTTTTTACGGTGAAAACAGCAAAACATCCACCGTGATTGATGCAGTTGGGTGCCGCGTCGTGCACGGCGGCGCAAAGCTAGTGGAACCCACCATCGTTACAGATTCCGTGCTTGAAGAACTCCGCAGCCTGAAAGATTTGGCTCCCCTGCACATTCCGGCGGACGTAGCTGTGCTTGAACGGGTACAGCAATCACTCCCCGGAATTTCGGTAGTAGCTGTGTTTGACACAGCGTTCCACCAGACACTACCGAAAGTCGCAAGCTCGTACGCTTTGCCGCTTGAACTTTGCGACCGTTATGGTTTGCTCCGGTATGGTTTTCACGGCATATCGCACGCTTATGTGTCGCGGCAGTTAACTGAACGTCTTGGACGTGGAGAGAAAGGAACCAAAATCATTACTTGTCACCTCGGAAGCGGCTCGAGCGTCTGTGCAGTTCGCGACGGCAAAAGTATCGACACCAGCATGGGACTAACCCCCATGGAAGGATTAGTTATGGGCACCCGCTCCGGCGATGTAGATCCCGGTCTCGTCCTGTACCTCATCCGATCCGTGGGCATGACGGCCGACGAAGTGGACGATCTGCTTAACAACCGGAGCGGGCTGCTCGGTCTGTCGGGCACGAG
>JANLTF010000142.1:0-10801 GCA_031362825.1 Acidobacteriota bacterium
ATCTCAAACCAGCGGAGATCCTCAAGGAATTTAACGAGCTGCTCCCGCCCGATATCAACGTCATTCGCCTCACAAACGCGCCCGACACATTTCACGCCCGCAAAGACGCCATCGCCCGCTCATATCTTTACCAGATATCGACTCGCCGGACCGCTTTTGCCAAGCCTTATGTTTGGTGGGTGAAGTCCGAGCACGATACAAAAGCGATGAGTGAAGCCGCGAAAATGCTCGTCGGGCGGCACAATTTTCGTTCGTTTAGTGAGCTTGAGTCGGACTCGCGGGTATCGACCATCGTCGATGTTCATCATGCCGAAGTTTTCACTGACGGTGACCTGATCTGCGTCAGAATGATCGCGAGCCATTTTTTGCCGACGATGATGCGGCGGATAGTCGGCCTCATCGCCGAGGTCGGCCGGAGCGATATGACCTATGACGCATTCGGCCGGCTTTTGAAATTCGAATCACCCGTCGCCGCCAAATACACTGCACCGCCGTCGGGCCTGTTTCTCGAAAAGGTTTTATATAAGGGCGATAGCGCACCGACCGGAAAACGGGCGGCGTTTACAATTGGTTAACGGTGTACGGCTTGCGTTCACGCGTTTGATATGCCAAATTCAAGGCATACCGTATTTTTATCTTAACGAACAAGGGAGACATTTTTAATGCCACATATTACTGCCGAAACGGCGACGGGAAAGGTTGCTTTTGAGGTCGAAAGCGGACGGAAACTGGTGCTTTGTCTGGAGGACAACGGCGTCGATATTTTGCACAGATGCGGCGGTAACGCCCGCTGCACGACGTGCCGTGTTGAGTTTATTTCGGGCGATCCCGGCGAGATCGGTGAGGCCGAAGCGGCCGTCCTGTCTACGAAGACCGACCTGCCGGACAACGCCCGTTTGTCGTGTCAGGTCCGTGTGGACGCGGATATGCATGTGCGTGTGATCAATCAAGCGAGCGTCGCCGGGATCGATGCGGGAACCCGGCCGGAGGAATAAGAAGAAGGGGAGACAGTGAGAAGAGGAGAAAGGGAGATAAAGAAATGTTTGATAAATTGAAAGAAAAATTTGTTGGCGAGATGGAAATTGCGGAGGCTCATTGTGATGCGCCTTGTGGTATTTACGATCCTTCGTCGGCACGCGTAGCGGCTGAGGCGGCTTTGTCGATGACGAAAAAGATCCTTGCACTCACGGCTCCGGACGGTTCGGATGCGGTGGCGACGGCGGCGTTTCATAACACGATGACACGTTATATCGTCGTCAAAGAACAACAGGCTCATCTCGCGAAAGAAGAGTTGCTCGTACTATGGACCGACTATTTCAAACCGGTTCATCTCGAAAAATACCCGAATCTGCACGACACATTCTGGAAAGCCGCCAAGCTTTGCTCCGCCGTCAAGGTCGAGGTCAGCCTCGAACACGCGAACGAGCTAATGGCTGCCATCCAAGAGATCCACGGCATCTTTTGGGCAACCAAAGACCGCGATGTTGCTTGGTACACGGCGGGTTAATTGTGGATCTTCTCAGTGCCCTTTGTGTCTGCACTTTGTGCCTTTGTGATAAGGATTTCAAGGCATTTTCACTGAGGCACAGTCAGGACACCGAGATCACAAAGTTGTTTTCGGCGGATGATCGCATGGTCGTCCGCCGTTTTTCTATGAGCGACGTGATAAAAAAAGCGAATTGGCGAGAGTTGGCACTTTATTTTTTCGGCAAGCGAAAGGCGTTTTTGGTCGAGGGCGATTCGATGCTTCCGACGCTCGCGGACGGCGAGAAAGTGCTGGTTGATGCGAAAGGATACATAACGATCGGCGACGTCGTTTTGGCAGAGCATCCTTATAAATCGGACGTAAAGATCGTTAAACGCGTCGCGGACATCGCCGATGACGGGCGGCTCACCCTGACCGGCGACAATCCTGCGGAGAGCACCGATAGTCGCACTTTTGGTACGGTTTCGTTAGAATCAATTATTGGCAAGGTGACCAGTAAACTGAAATGATCGAAGAACAGGTTTTAGTTAACAATTTTCTCAATCGAAAGGGCCGTGAGCGCCTCAAAAAGCCCGATTGGCTAAAGATAAAGCTCGGCGACCCGAAGAATCAGAATGCCGTGCTCGAGCTGATAGACGGATTGAACCTTCACACCGTCTGTCAGGAAGCCAAATGCCCGAACATCTTTGAATGCTGGACGGACAAGACCGCGACATTTATGCTCGGCGGCGACACCTGTACGCGGCATTGCGGATTCTGCGCCGTCAACAAAGGCAAGCCGATGGATCTCGACCCGATGGAGCCGACGCACGTCGCCGAGGCCGTCAAACATCTCGATCTCGCCCACGCCGTTATCACTTCCGTCAACCGCGACGATCTCGCCGATGGCGGCTCGATGCACTGGGCCGAGACGATCACAAAAGTTCGCGAGATGACTCCGGCGTGTAAGGTCGAGGTTCTGATCCCGGATTTTAACGGAGACGAGCAGGCTCTCAACAATGTACTCGTCGCTCGTCCTGACGTTCTTAATCACAACACCGAAACCATCGCACGTCTCTATCGCCGCGTTCGCCCCGACGCAAAATATAACCAGACACTCCAACTGCTCGAACGCTCGGCCCATTTTCGCGACACACAGTTCCCCGCGATGAAAACCAAGAGCGGCATCATGGCCGGCCTCGGCGAGACCTTCGAAGAGGTCGTCGATCTCATGAAAGACCTCCGCAGCGTCTCATGCGACATCATGACCATCGGCCAATACCTACAACCCTACGAAAAACGCCTCCCCGTCGAACGCTACGTCACCCCCGCAGAATTCGCCGAATGGAAGGCCATCGGCATGGCCATGGGCTTCAAACACGTCGAATCTTCGCCTCTGACGCGCTCATCGTATCACGCGAGAGAGCAGGCGGAATAGTAAAAACGGCAAGCTGATTGCGCTATAATTCAGGATATGAAAGAAAACGAAAAACAAGAAGCGATCGAGGTCTTAAATAAGATACTCGAACTGGAATTGGCTGGTGTGGTGCGTTATACGCATTATGCTTTGATGGTGTTTGGGTATAACCGGATACCGATCGTGTCGTGGCTGCAGAGCAATGGCGACGAGTCGCTGATGCACGCGCGGAAAGCGGGCGAGTTCGTGACGATGCTAGGCGGGCATCCGTCATTGAAGATCGGGCCGTTGCTTGAGACTGAGAAGCACGACATCGGCGATATTCTGCGAGAGAGTTTGGAGCAGGAAAGCACGACGCTTGCGGCATATTACGAGCTGCTGCATCTCGTTGACGGCAAGTCGGTCTCGCTCGAAGAATACGCGCGCGAGATGATACTGCTCGAGGAAATGCACCTCGACGAGGTCAACAAGATGCTACGCAAGCCGGGCGAGATCGAGCCTTTTAGCGAGTAATTGCCGGTGATCTCTTTCCTAACGCAAAAATCGCGTTCGGGTTCGTCTTATTATCTGAGTACACCTTATTTGGAGAGGAATTCGAAGGGAAAATGGGATACAAAGATTTCAAACATGCGGTGCCGACCAGCGGCATGGGACAAAAAACGTACGAGCAATGCTGGCTTGCGTCATACCAGATGCTCTACACATATCACAAGCTGAGTGCGGCATCTGTCGAAGGAAAACTCAGCGGCGGAGGCATCGACGTAGCAGATGCAAAATCGAATGGCCTCGAAGACAAAAAGTATGCTGATGCCGCCACCGCTCTCGGCTTGACGACCTGGTCAGGCGAAAAATTCAAAAAAGAAGCGTCTTGGTACGACATCGGCCTGACGGACGGCTGCGAGGCATTTCTCGACGAATTACAGAAAGGGCCGCTTTGGGTCTCGCGATACATAAAAGCCGGCCTTTATCACATCGTGATCGCGACCGGTTTCACTTGGGGTGCATCGGACAAGGGCTATATCATTTTCAATAATCCTTATCCCGGGCCGACCAATGCGGTCGAGACCTCAGACGTGCTTGCGAATGTTTTCGTGAGACACATTACGAGTGCTCGCGGCTCAGTGCAAGCATTTCGCAGCTAAGTGCGAAGCACGCTCGCGAGATAGAGCCGTTGATTGAATGAATCTCATTGCCGAAACCGAGCGTCTGATATTACGTGAACTAGACTCCGCGACCGACGCGGAGTTTATTTTTGCGCTGTTAAGTACGCCGAAGTTTCTGCAATATATTGGTGACCGCGGTGTGCGGAACGTAACCGACGCGGCGGAGTTTATTGAGAATCGGTATAGGCAGAGCTATCGCGATCACGGGTTTGGATTGTATGCAGTGGAACTCAAAGATCATGCTCGAACGCAGATCGGGCTTTGCGGGTTTGTTAAACGCGACCATCTTGAGTTTCCGGATATCGGCTTTGCACTTTTGCCTGAGTTTGAAGGCAAAGGCTACGGATTCGAATCGGCGGAGGCGACGATGACGTCCGGTCGCGAGAGGCTCGGCTTTACCAATGTTCTGGCAATTACATCGCTTGATAACGATGCGTCCGCCGGTCTGCTTGAAAAGCTTGGATTTACGTTCACGGGCTTGATAGATTCGCCGGAAAATGAAAAACTACGCCTGTTTACCTATGGGATTGATCCAAAAGATAGTTAAGGCCGTGTTTCCGGTCGCGACCGCGGCTTCTATGGAAGCCCAATCGCGAGCCTGGATGGTCAAATGCAACACCTGCGGTACCGAGCAGTCGATTTGGGACATGGGCGGCGTCCGTTGGTCAGCAAGCGGCTCTAAAACCACGCCCTCAAAATGCCTCAAGTGCGGAAGATGGACGGTCCACACGATTTATAATTCAAAGTAACCCGCACTAGATCCCTATGAATCACGGCCTAATTGCCGGTAACGGCAGCTTTCCTTTTCTCGTCATCGAGGGCGCCCGAAAACAGGGCCTGTCGTTGTCGGTCGTCGCAATTAACGAAGAGACCGATCCGAAAATAAACGATGTCGCCGAAAATGTTATTTGGGTCGGCATCGGCCAGCTTGGCAAGATGATCTCATTCCTCAAAAAACACAATGTCGAAAAAGTGATCATGGCCGGGCAGGTCAAGCATGTGCAGCTCTTCTCGGGTGCGATGCCTGATCTGCGAATGGTCAAAATGCTGTGGAGTCTGCCGAAGCGCAATACCGACGCGCTGATCGGCGGCATCGCGGACGAATTGGCAAAAGACGGCATCTAGCTGATCGACTCGACGTTTTTTGTTCAGGATCATTTGGCTCCGACAGGAATCCTTACAAAACGAAAACCGACCGAGATCGAACTCGAAAATATTGAATACGGCCTCCACATTACCGCAGAAACGGCCCGGCTGGACCTCGGCCAAACGGTCGTCACCCGAGCAAAGGCGTGTGTCGCCATCGAGGCGATGGAAGGCACCGACGCGACCATCAAACGTGCCGGCGAACTCGCGAACGGCAAACTCACCGTCGTCAAGGTCGCAAAACCCGACCAAGATATGCGTTTTGACGTGCCCGTCGTCGGCGTCCCGACAATCGAGGCTATGATAACCGCCGGTGCCACTTGTCTTTCCGTAACTGCCAGAAAAACGCTCATTTTCGATCGCGAGGACATGATCGTTCTCGCTGACAAGAATAAGATCTGTATTGTGGGTTCCTGAGACGTGAAACAAATCACATACAGGTCACGTATCTAAATTGTATTTATTTGCCGCTATCGTGATCAGAATTAACACCGATTTTACTCTCCGTGTACTCTGTGTTCTCTGTGGCTAAAACTCTTGGAGAAAAAATGAAAAGAACTTTTTTTGCGTTTTTGTTATTGGCTACGTTCGTGTTTCAATCGACGGCGTTTGGCCAGACTGCTGTCAAGGTCACACCGGCCGAGAAGAAGATCGTCGAGGGTGTGACGGCCAAGCAGCTCAGTGATTATCTGTATTTTGTCGCGTCCGACGAGATGGAGGGCCGCGACACGCCTTCGCGTGGGCTCGATACGACGGCCAAGTTTATCGGAATGAATCTGTCGAAATGGGGCTTCAAACCGGCTGGCGACGACGGCACTTTTTACCAAAAAATGGCGCTCAAACGCGATGCTATCGACCCGGCTGCGACCTCGGTTGAGATCGGCGGCCAGAAGTATTCGTACGGCGACGATATCGTCCGCGTATCCGGTAACGCGACCGGACAGATGACCGCAAAGATCGTTTTTGCCGGTAACGGCTGGATGGTCAAATCTAAGAACTTGAATCCGTACGCGGGCCTCGATGTTAAGGGCAAGATCATCGCGGTCTTTGGCGAGGGCCCGATGGGCGGACGAAATCTGGTGCCGCTGCCCGCCGGCGTTACTCAGGCCGACCTGACCGGAACACGCGGAAAAGATTGGGCGGACGCCCCGGCATATGCCCGTGAGAATGGTGCCGCGGGCGTTATGGTGCTCTCATCAAAATTCCTCGCCGCGAACTGGGGCATGGTAACAACGATGTTCGGCCGCAGCCGTATGGTCGTCGAAAAGCTGCAGCAGCCGCAAGGCAACTCTCAGGCAGGAGCCGCACCGACTGTCTTTTTGGCTTCAGAAAAACTTGCAAACGCAGTCTTTGCCGGCGAAGCGGGCAATCCGCTCGCGGGTTATACAAATTCGTTTGAGTTGACCAAGGATTTTAATTTCAGTATTGGCATCAAATCTGAAACGGCCTGGACGCAAAACGTTGTCGCCATTTGGGAAGGCAGCGACCCTGTGCTCAAGAAAGAGATGGTCGCGATCGGCGCCCATTACGACCACGTCGGAATAAATCCGAACGCTCCTGGCCCTGATAAGATCTTTAACGGTGCTGACGATGACGGCTCTGGAACGGTTGCCGTTCTCGGCATTGCCGAAGCCCTCGCAACCGCAAAGGCAAAGACTAAACGCTCGATACTTTTTGTCTGGCACGCGGGCGAAGAAAAAGGACTTTGGGGCAGCGAATATTTTAATAAATTCCCTACCGTCGATATCAAACAGGTCATTGCTCAGCTCAACATCGACATGATCGGCCGTAGCCGTAAAGCGGGCAATACGGAGCCGAAAGATAAGGACCTGACGGACGAAAATACGATCTACGTGATCGGCAAGGACATGATGAGCTCGACCCTCGGTAGCGTTGTCGATGGCTCAAACAAGGGCTATATCAACATGAACTACGACACTCGTTATGACGATCCGAAGGACACGAATCGCTTCTTTTTCCGTTCGGACCACTTTAATTATGCGGTCAATGGCATTCCGGTCGCGTTCTGGTTTGATGGTGTCCATGTCGATTATCACGGAGCCGGTGATCATCCCGACAAGATCGACTATCAGAAGATGGAAAAGGTGACCCGTACGATCATGATCACAATGATGGAGCTGGCCGACCTAAAGGAACGCCCGAAGGTCGATAAGACACTCCCGCCGGAATTGACGCAACGGTAGTGGGGATAAACACGACCGGTAGGGCGTGTGTCGATTTAGACCACACTTCGTATTGATCACGACGTACTGATCGCGAGCAGGAATGCACTCCCTACCGGTCGTGTTTCTGCATGAGTATCATCCCGTACGCTTCGGATTTACTAAGGCCGTGTTCTTTCGCGGCCTTTTTTAGCGCGGTTTTGGGGTCGATACCTTGTTTTTCGAGTTCATTGATACGCTTGTTGAGCATTGCCGCATCGGCGGCGACCGGTTGCGGCTTTGCGGAGTTGCGTTCGATAACTAATACGATCTCGCCTCTTATCGTTTGTCCGGTAAATCGAGCGGCGATCTCGGCGAGCGTTCCGGTGACGGTCTCTTCGTGGAGTTTTGTCAGTTCACGAGCAACTGCGGCCTTTCGGTCGCCCAATACTTCTATACAATCAGGCAACGATCTGAGGAGACGATGAGGCGTCTCGTAAAAGACGAGCGTTGCTGGAATGTCTCTAACCTCTTCGAGCCGCTTTTGTCTCTCACCCTTTTTTGACGGAAGGAAACCACCGAAAAATATCGAGTCGGTCGCAATGCCCGATGTGACGACCGCATTTACAAACGCCACGGCTCCGGGAATCGGCACGACTTTCGCTCCGATCTCGTGGGCACGTTCGACAATTCGAAAACTCGGGTCGCAGATTCCCGGCGTTCCGGCGTCTGATACGATGGCGATATTTTCGCCGCGAATTAGACGATCGGCGAGTTCGTCAGCGCGTTCCTGTTCGTTATGTTCGTGATAGCTGGTGAGCGAATTTGAGATGCGAAAATGCGTGAGCAATTTTCGCGTGTGCCGCGTGTCCTCGCACGCGATGAGATCGACGGTTCGCAGAACTTCGAGCGCACGGAGACTGACATCCTGCAAATTGCCGATCGGCGTCGCGACTAGATATAAAGTTCCGGGCATCGTTCTAAGTTTAGAGTGCAAACTTTAGTTTGTCCCCAACGCCCGATTAAGACAAGCTAAAGCTTGCACTCTGAACAAATAAAAAAGCCCGCATCGTTTCGGATGCGGGCAAAGAGAAGGATTGTGAATTACCGCCTCGTTAGAAGGGCCACCAGCTCGGCATGTTGTTGCCGCGTCCATTGCCGTTGCCGCGTCCATTACCGTTGCCCCAGCCGCCGTTGCGGCCGCTGTTGTAGTTGATGCCGTATGCGTTGGCGATAACACGCAAGTCGTTGTCGATCTGGTTCCATTCGTTGCGCAGATTGTTGTTTGACCGCATACGTCGAAGTTCACGGTCGAGCTGCGAAGCGATCTGTAGAACACGCTGAGCTTCGTCGCGGCTGTTGTTCAGGTTGCGGCCGCGGCCGAATTTGTCTTCGAGGCGGCTCGCCGCCTTGCTGAAATCGTCGGCGATATCCTCGATGTTGCTGTTGTTATTGTTCCGGTTATTGCCCCAACCGCCATTATTTCCCCAACCACCGTTGTTGTTGCCATAGCCGCCGTTGTTATAGCCGCCGTTGTTGTCGGTCTGACGTTCGAACGCACGGGCACGCTGTTTCAGGTCGCGAACCGCGCTCTGAACATTTCCGTAATAGCCGTTGTTATTGCCATAACCGCCGTTGTTAGGATAGTTGTTGCCGTTTGGATACCACTGAGCCGAAGCGATGGCCGGCAAACCCATTACCAAAAAGGAAAATGCCGCGATTGATATGAATGTCTTGATGTTTTTCATTGTTGTCTCCCTATACATAGATCTAAGGCAACGATTTGGCCATTGCTCGCTGATAGATGTGGCAAAAGGTGTGCCAAAACCGAACCGACGGCTCAAAAATGCCGAAGAGCCCCGTGTTTACAGGGCTCTACAGAAAAAAGATCGATCCGTTCTTAGTGGTGCGATGTCGCAGATCGGCTAAACTGTCGCAAATCGTTAGTCGTATGTTGCAGATGGTTTATCGCGAAATTCCTAATGAGTTTGCCGCGCAGACGCGGCCTCCGTTTTCAACTTTGCCTGATAGCGAGTCGATCTTATCGGCTGAGCTGAGCAGTTTGGCTCGCAGCTTTTCCATAGTGATCTTGGGTTCGTTGGCGATTATCAAGGCCGCGACGCCTGAGACGTACGGAGTTGCCATCGACGTTCCCGAAGCCTCGCGGTAGGCGTTGTTCAGCCAGGTCGAGAGAATGTCTTTGCCCGGAGCGGCGATGTGGACCGTTTCGGGGCCGAAGTTTGAGAAAGACGCGAGTTTGTCGTTGCGATCCAGAGCGGCTACGCTGATGACGTTTGGCAAGTCATAATTAGATGGATAATGCTTACGCTTGTCGTTATTCGTGCCATCGTTCCCTGCCGCTGCGACAAACAAAATTCCCGCGTCGCCGGCGGCACGGATCGTGTCTTCGAGGGCTTTTGAATACGATGTCGAGCCCCAGCTTGCACTGATAATTCGCAGATTTACACCGTTTTTCTTACGGTCGATCGCATAGTTGATCGCGGCGATCGCGTCTTCGGTCGTTCCGGAACCTCCGCGTCCAAGGAACTTGAGCGGCATGATCTTGACCTTTTGATTTATACCCGAAATGCCGATCCCGTTGTCGCCTTCGGCTCCGATAATGCCCGCACAGTGCGTGCCGTGGCCGTTGTCGTCCATCGGATCGGCGATCTTGTCGGTACCGTTGTAGCCATTGAGATCATTGAATGTACCGAGCTCGTCGTCGGTGTAGGCCGCGAGATTTTTCGGCCGGACCCACATATTCGAAACAAGGTCTTCGTGAGTGTAATCGACGCCGCTGTCGAGAACCGCGACGACAACGTCTTGGCTGCCTTTTGTCTTCGTCCAGGCCAATAATGCATCGATATCGGCTCGGGCAAGACCGTCCCCTCGCGGGTTGTTGAGAGCCCATTGTTCATTGAACATGGGGTCGTTGGGAGTTTCAAGAGCACTTAGGTCGTATTCGTCATTTACCAATCTGCCTTTGCTATCAACAATCCGGTCTAAACGAATCTCATAATTCGGTTCAGCATACGCAACCTCTGCCATCGCGCTGTACTGTGCGACGACACTCGCAGCATCGGCATTATCAAGGTCGTCGATCGCGGCGAGGCCGCTGACGGATTCGATCTCGTCGGTCATGGAGTCGTTATTTCTGGCAGCGATCGCTCTGATCTGCTCAACACTAACGCCTGGTTTGAATCGCACTAAAACCTCAGGAGCAGTGCTTCCGATCACGGTCTTGACCCGCTCGCGATTCGTCGCAACGCTTACGGCTTTGCTTTCCGAATGCTGGCTCAACATAACCCGCCAACGATCTATCTGCCCGACGACTGCCGCCAGCGACAGCAAAACCACTGCCAACCCAATGTGTATCCAAATATTATTGCGATTCATGGTACTGCTCCAAATTGTTCCGAAGTTCAGAGTGCAAGCTTTAGCTTGTAAA
>JANLTF010000166.1:0-10083 GCA_031362825.1 Acidobacteriota bacterium
GCACGATCTACGCCGGCACGTGGTGGCGGGCGTATAAAACTACTGATAGCGGTAAGAATTGGCGCCTTATCAAGAACGGAATGATCGACGATTCAGACGTTTTTGCGATCGCAGTAAATCCGCGAAATCCGGAACATATCATCTCATCGGCGTGCAGCGGCATCTATGAATCGTTCAACGCCGGTGAAAAATGGTCCAAGATCCAGGGCATCCCTTCACAGTCTCGCCGGACTCGCGATATCATGCAGCATCCGACGGTTCCTAGCACCTATTATGCAGCGACCACGGAAGGATTCTGGATGAGCGTCAACAGCGGCAAATCATGGGCCCTGACGACGCAGCGAAATCTCGAGATCAATTCGATCGCCGTGCATCCGTCAATGCCGACGAGAGTCTATATCGGAACAAATAACTACGGCGTGATGGTCTCAAATGACAGCGGACGCAGTTTTGTCCCGACCAACGATAGTTTTACCAGCCGATTTACATATTCGGTCGTGCCGGACAGCCAGCAGTCAAACCGTCTGTATGCCGCGACCCGAAACATCGCGACGGGTGGCGGCTTTCTTTTCGTCAGTAATGACGGCGGTAATTCGTGGGCACCGTCTCGAAGCCTCGACGTTAATAGAGTTTCCCCATTCGCGATACTGCAAGACCGAAAGAACGCGAATTTAATGTATCTCGGCACCAATCTTGGTATCTACCGTTCCATCGATCGAGGAGTCACATGGCTGCCCCTCCCGACCGTCAAGGCGCCTCTAACGCCAAAGACACCTGTTAAAAAGGCCGTCCCGGTCAAGAAGGGAGTAGCCATAAAAACGCCGGTCGTCACCGCTACAGCAGGGCCGACAGTAAAGACCGTTGGTTCGATCAACGAAAAGGTCAAGGTTCTCTCGTTTACCGAAGACGGCCGCAACGGCCTCTTCGCCGGAACCGACAAGGGACTTTACAGAAGCTACGACATTGCAAGAGGATGGGAAAAACTCAATCTCGGCGTCGGCAATAACGATAATATCTTTGCCGTACACACGTCTGCAACGCGGCCCGGCACGATCTGGGTCGGCACGGCCACCTCAGGTGTCCTGGTTTCCAAGGATGACGGTAAGACCTGGGCCAAGGCTGGCGGAGCGGCCGATGGTGTTCCGATCAGTTCCATCGCGACCGATCCGGAACGGCCCGATTACGTTTACGTCGGCACCTCGCAGACGTTCTATGTAAGCAAAGACGGTGGGGCGACGTGGAAACGCCGTGGCGGAGATCTGCCGCTTGGCAATTTCACCAGCATTTTGATCAATCCGAATAACACTGAAGAGATCATCGTCTCGAGCTCGATCGACACTGACGGCGGCATCTTTATCTCGGCCGATTCGGGCAATAAATGGAAGCGGATCGACGGTAAAGACTGGAAACTCCCGAGCCGCCGCGTTTGGTCGCTTGCTTTCGATCCGAAAGATCCCAACCGCTTGTTCGCCGGCACGCATTCGTCCGGTGTTTACAAGATCGAACGCCGTGCCGATACGGCCGCCGCATCATCTACCGGTCAGCCGGTATTAAACGGCAATCCGGAATAGTTTGATCTCATTAGTGATTTCGTGGGCGGCACATTTATGTGCCGCTCTTTTTTGTTTTGAACTTGGATGTTCGCGGCCGGAATTCTATAATCTCATTAACAAAAAGGAGCCAAATATTTGAGACCCGAGAGTGCCTGTCAAACTTCGGCAGCGACAAACGAACTGCGAATTTCGAGCGTTCCGTTTTCGGAACTGCCCGGCCAGTCGCGGCTATTTCTCGATTATCAATCCGATCCCGTTTCGCTCCGTCGTTATTATCCGAACGCCGTTTCGTCCGTCTCCGAGCTTGCCGGATCTGCCAATAGGGTTTTAGACAACTACGCGATTGATCGAGACGCCGTTTGCGACGCTCTGGTTGAGATCAACACAGCCTGCGGTGCGTCAGACAACGCCCTCGCGAATATCCAGTTTCTTCGCGTCGAAAAGACCGTTGCCGTGCTCACCGGCCAGCAAACGGGCCTATTCACAGGCCCGCTCTATACAATCTACAAAGCTTTGTCCGCCGTCAAATTGGCTGAACGCCTAACCGCCGAGGGCATTCCGGCGGTGCCATTATTCTGGGCCGCTACCGAGGATCATGATTTTGAAGAGGTCGCGAGTGTTTCGTTGATCGGCGGTGACGCTGCGATTCACGATATTGTTTACGATTCGACGAGACGTGTCGCCGATTCGCAGGTCGGATCGGTCGTGTTGGACGATTCTATCGTAGATGCTATACGAGAGTTCCTCGCATCTCTGCCGACGACGGAATTTACGCTCGAGATCGAGCAAATGCTCACAACGTCATGGCTGCCGTCGGCTAAATTTGGCGAGGCTTTTCTAAAGCAGCTGGCACATGTATTCCAGCCGTTCGGTCTTATCTTTGTCGATCCGCAAAATGCTGCTCTTAAAAAGCTCGCGGGACCGATCTGCGTTGATGCGATCCGCGAGTCTGATGCTATCGTTAACGAATTGATGACGCGTTCGAGCCAGCTTGTCTCCGACGGTTATCATGCCCAGGTTTTGGTTGAGGACGATTATTTCCCGTTGTTTTGGCAGACGGACGATGGCGTCAGAACGGCGATACGAAAGGTCGGCGAGGGGCAGTATCGGTCAAAGGCCGATAAACGACAGTTTACAACAGCCGAGCTCATAAATATCGCCGAGGCCGGACCCGAACGATTCAGCCCGGGTGTAATGCTGCGGCCCGTCGTTCAGGACTATCTGTTTCCGACGATCTGCTATTTTGGCGGCGGAGCCGAGATCGCATATTTTGGACAAAACAGCGTGGTTTACGAAACTCTCGAAAGGCCCGTAACGCCCGTTTTGCACCGGCAATCATTCACGGTTGTCGAGGCACGACATCAACGCACGCTCGATGACCTTGATCTCAGTTTCACCGATCTCTTTGCCGGGATCGACAATCTATTGCCGACTTTGATAGAAAGGTACATTTCGCCTGAGACGGCTCGTTTGTTCTCTGATGTTGAAGAGCGGATAAATGCCGAACTCGACCGGCTCGACCAAAGCCTTTCAGCCCTCGACGTGACACTTGCCGCGAATCTCGCAAAGCGACGGCGAAAGATGATCTATCATATCGGAGCGATGCGAAAAAAGGCATACCTCGCCGAATTGCGAAAAAGCGAAACGCTCAACAATCGGATTTCGGCGACCTTTGCCGCACTTTATCCGAACGGGCATTTGCAGGAACGCAGTATCAATGTCACAACATATTTGAATAAATACGGCCCAAATTTTATCGATTGGCTCTACGGATCGATCGATCTCGACGATCGAGGACATAGATTGATTCACCTTTAAGATGAACAAGATCAGGATCTTACCCGACAATTTGGCAAACCAGATCGCGGCCGGCGAGGTCGTTGAGCGTCCGGCCTCAGTCGTCAAAGAGATGGTGGAGAATGCCATCGACGCCGGTTCGACGCGCATCCAGATCGACATCGAGCTCGGCGGACGCCGCGTGATACGCATCAGCGACGATGGCGAAGGCATGGTCCGCGACGACGCGATCCTCGCCTTTGAACGCCACGCAACGTCTAAGATCCGCACCCTCGAAGACCTCGCCGCTATCGGCACACTCGGCTTTCGCGGCGAAGCTCTTGCCTCGATCGCTTCGGTTGCCAAGGTCGAACTGCTGACGAAAACACCAAGCGAAAACGAAGCAACAAAGGTGGTCATCGAAGGCGGCCGTCTGATCGACGTAAAAGACGCGGCCCGCGATACGGGGACGACGATCACGGTTCGCGACCTGTTTTTTAACACACCCGCGAGACGCAAATTTATGCGGAGCGAGGCGACAGAGAATTATCACCTCACCAGCATCGTCACGCATTACGCCCTCGCACACCCTGAGATCGCGTTTACATTGACCAATAATGGTAGGGAAGTGCTGCGTGTTTCGCCCGCCAAAGATCTGCGCGAACGTGCGTTTCAGGTCTTCGGTGCGGGCCTTCTCGATAGCCTTTTGCCCGTCAGTGGCGGCCGCGAATACGTCGCGAAAGTATCCGGCTACGTCTCAGCTCCGCGCGAACGCCGGACGACCCGCGACGCTCAGTATTTCTTTGTAAACAAACGTTTTGTCCGCGACAAAACGATCAGCGGCGGCCTGATGGAGGGCTTTCGCAGCGTCTTGCCGCACGGCGTCTATCCGGTCGCATTTCTTTTTCTTGATATTCCGCTCGACGAGATCGACGTTAATGTCCATCCCGCAAAAACCGAGGTCCGGTTTCGTCGAGGCGAAGCGGTGAAAGATGTGATCGCCGAGGCCGTTCGCGAAGCTTTGGCACGCGCCGGTGTGACCGGCGATATCGAGCCGCAAAGGTTTGAGCAATACGAACCGCCTTCGGCCGAACTGCCGATCATCGACGATGCTCCGCAGCCCGAACAAGGCGGGATCGATTTTGGCGGCTACACTTCGTCAAATCAAAGGACGATAGCAGATGTGGAGAAGCCAACGGCTTTCGACAAAGGAACTGACGAGCTGTTTGCAACTCCGGCGAGTCTCTTTGATGTTGGAGAATCAAGAGAGATCGCTATCGCCGTAGGTGAGTATGAGAATCTCGCTGAGCAAAGGCTTCCAATATCCGACGAGAGCCGCCCGCTCGATTACGCCGTTTTGCCACCCGTTAATTCTGCTGAAAAATTTGTTAAAAAGGTCGAGGTCGAACAGGTCTTTGCCGCTAAGATCAGGCCGCTTGGGCAGCTTCATGACAGCTTTATTATTGCCGTTGATGACGAAGGCCTATTGCTGATCGACCAGCACGTCGCTCACGAACGCATTCTCTTTGATAAATTCCGTCAGAGCGAAACCGACCGGCCGATCGAATCGCAAAATCTGCTACTGCCCGAGACGCTCGACCTTTCACCAGCGCAATCGCAGGCCTTTGAGTTGATCGAAAACGATCTCGAATCGTTAGGATTTGGACTAATGCGTCTTTCGGGTCGAACCGTCGCGATCAAAAGCGTCCCGACGGATCTTGCCGCGTCCGAGGCACGCAATCTGTTTGCGGAAATCCTCGATACCATCGATGTCGAGAAAAAAGGTTCGCCAAAATCAACTTTGCGCGACGACATCGCTGCGAGTCTTGCCTGCAAAGCTGCGGTCAAGATAAATATGAAATTGACGCCCGAAAAGATGCAGTGGCTGATTGATCGCCTACTTATAACCACGTCGCCGACGACATGCCCTCACGGGCGGCCTGTGATCTTGCGGCTGTCGATGAAGGACATCGAACGGGGTTTTCATCGCACTTAATCAAATGGAAGAGAGTAAAGGGCCGAGTCCGGAAATGCCGGATCAATTTTGGAAAAAAATTTACATCGCCGTAGTTATAACTACGGTCTTGGTTATTGCCGCGCTGTGGGCATTTTCACGCTATTTCGGATAGGGACTCAGAATGAGATCACTAGATTGGATAATCGTGGCCGCGTATCTGGTGTATGTCGTGTGGGACGGCATCCGCATGACCAAACACACGGGCACTAAAGAAGGCTATTTTCTGGCTGATCGCGGGCTGCCGTGGTGGGCCGTCGGACTGTCGGTGATGGCGACGCAGCTTTCGGCGATCACGCTCGTTGGTACGACGGGACAAGCCTACAGCGACGGAATGCGGTTCATACAGTTCTACTACGGCCTGCCTCTCGCGATGGTGATTCTTTGCGTGACGGTTGTCCCATTTTTTCACAAGGCGAACGTTTTCACGGCGTACGAATATCTCGAAAAGCGGTTTGATGTAAAGGTTCGTACGCTGACGAGTTTCTTCTTTCTCATCTCACGCGGCCTCGGAGTAGGCACGATCATCTCGGCACCGTCAATTGTGCTATCGATAGTCTTTGGCTGGAATCTGACGGCTACAATATTTGCGATCGGGCTATCGACTACGATATACACAGTGTTTGGCGGTGTTCAGGCTGTAACGTGGACCGACGTCAAACAGATGATCGTGATTTTTTTTGGCCTCGGCGTGTGTTTTGTCGTAATTTTATGGAGCTTTCCCGCCGGTGTCTCGTTCGGCGACGGCCTGCATCTTGCCGGAAGCCTCGGCAAACTCGAGATGGTCGACACGACCTTCGACCTGAAAGAAAAATACACGATCTGGTCGGGCCTGATCGGCGGGCTGTTTCTGATGCTCGGCTATTTTGGCTGCGATCAGAGCCAGGTCCAGCGATTCTTGACCGCTAAATCCGTCGCCGAGGGCCGTACGTCGCTATTGATGAGCGCATTTCTGAAGATACCGATGCAGTTCGGCATTTTGCTTATAGGAATAATGGTCTTTGTCTTCTATCAGTTTTCGGCTCCGCCGATAGTTTTTAATAAGGCGGAAGTCGCCAAAGCCGAGCAAACGGAGCAATTCCGGGAAATTCAAAGTAAATACGACGCAGCCCACGCAACACGTCGCGAAGCGGCGGTCAATTTCAATACCGGAGACGATACGACTCGCCAAGCCTATATCGAAGCGGACAAGAAGTTCAATGAAAGCCGCAAGGAGGCCGTAGCGTATGTGCGGCAGACAAGTAATCCGACCTTCAACGATGTCAATTATGTGTTCCCTACATTTGTCCTCGAAAATATGCCGATCGGTGTGATCGGACTGTTGATAGCGGCGATCTTTGCGGCGGCGATGTCCTCGATATCGGCAGAGCTAAATTCGCTCGCAACCGCAACCACCATTGATTTTTACCGAAGGTTATACAAACCAGAAGCGACGGATAAACACTACGTGATGGTCGGCCGTCTGACCACGTTTATCTGGGGATTATTTGCCTGCATCGTAGCGCTCTTTGCGACCAATCTCGGTTCGCTCATCGAGGTCGTCAATAAATTCGGCTCGTTCTTTTACGGTTCGCTGCTTGGCGTATTCGTGCTAGCCTTTGTCGTGAAAAGAGCGCGGGCAAGAGGTGCGTTTTTCGGCCTGCTGTTTGGGATCGCCTCGGTTTGGACAGCGAGTTTACTTACGGATATCGAATTCCTTTGGTTCAACGTGATCGGCTGTCTGGTAACTGTACTTGCCGGCTATCTTATTAGTTTGACCGTTCGGAACGATCCCAAAACTGACGAGCCTGTCGAAACATTAATATGAGACTTGGTATTTTTATCAAAACCCAAACGGCGATCGTTGTTTCCTTTGTCATCTTTCAGTGCTTGCTTCCGTCCCCTGCTGTCGCACAGGTTCGTCCCGTAAATGACTACGGAGCGATCGGCCTCGCGCAGTTACTAAAACGCCTAAACACGACCGCGAGCGTGATGATGATTGGTGCCCATCCCGACGACGAAGACACTGCACTACTTGCGTATCTGGCTCGCGGCGAAAGCGCTCGCACCGCATATCTCTCGCTCACACGCGGCGACGGCGGACAAAACATCATCGGCCCGCAACTCGGAGAGGCTCTGGGCGTCATTCGCACGGAGGAATTACTGCAAGCGAGACGGCTCGACGGTGCGGAGCAATATTTCACGCGAGCATACGACTACGGCTTCTCAAAAACGCTCGCTGAGGCGAAGAGCAAGTGGGATGAAAAAGTTATCCTTTGCGATGCGGTACGCGTTATCCGTCAGTTCCGTCCGCTCGTGGTGGTTTCCCAGTTTTCCGGGACGACTGCTGACGGCCATGGCCAACATCAGTTTGCGGGTTACATATCGCCTCTTGCTGTCAGAGCCGCCGCTGACCGGGAGCAGTGCTCAGGGTGGGAGGAGCCGTGGCAGGTCAAAAAATTTTACGTCCGTCATCGCGGCACGGGCGAGCCGACGCTGCGGATCAATACCGGCAAATACGACCCGCTCTTTGGCCGCTCGTATTTCGAGATCGCCATGGAGGCCCGCAGCCAGCATAAATCTCAGGAACAGGGTGTGCTTGAACTTCGCGGCGATCAATTCTCGTCGCTGAAACTCGACGGAAGCGATGCAAAAGAGACATCCATTTTTCAGGGACTCGAACTTGGCGAGGGGGCAATGCGTCTCGATTCGAACGATAAGGATGCATTGCTTCGCAAACTTGTCGAGGCTTATCCATCGTCAGACAGAAAGGCTTTAGTTGCGGAAGCTATTGCAGCCGTCACCGGCCTACAGATCGATGCGCTCGCCGATTCGGAAGCCATTCCCGCAGGCGACTCTTTCGGTGTTGGCGTCAAGGCCTACGTCCAGAACGAGGCCGTCAAGATCAAAGATATCAGCGTTTTTGCTCCGCTCGCTCCTGAGCGTTGGTCCGTGGTTCAGGAGGAACTTCCGAAGGTGAACAGTCCGGCGTTCGTACTTCGGGAAGTCACCCCTCATTCGCGTTATTTTCGCGTGACGCCGGGAATTGGTGTATGGCCTACGCAGCCCTACTGGCTTGTCGAACCTCGCGTTGGCGATCTGTTTCGTTGGGAAGGCTCTGTCGATGAAACTATGCCTTTCGAGACACGTCCGCTCAAAGCTCGGGTGAAGGTCGAGGCTCTCGGGCAGGAAATAGTCTTTGAGCGTGATGTTCAGTATCGCTTTGCGGACGACGTTCGCGGCGAGGTTAGACGCAACGTCGACGTAGTGCCGAGGGTCACGCTTGAGGCAGACCAGCCGCTTATTCTCGTCACACAGTCGGACAAGGTCCAGAAAAGGACGATCATCTTCACGGTTACAAATCACTCAGCCAAGGAAGCGAAAGGAATGCCCTCCATCGCTTTCGAGTACAGTAACAGCGGTGCCTGGGACGGCGTCGCCAGCACGCGGGAAGTTACCCTAAAGCGTCGCGGCGAAACGACGGCCTTCAGCTATGAGATAACTATCCCGGCGAACACGGCGCCGGGCCGATATTCGATCTCCGGAGATGTTCTGATCGCCGGAAAATACTACGGCCGAGCGATGAAGGCGGCCGAGTACGACCACATCAGGACACATCGATTCTACCGGAACGCGCAGGTAGATTTTCACGTTATCGATCTTAAAACTGCATCAACGAAAATTGGCTATGTCGAAGGAAGCGGTGACCAGGTTTTCGAGGCGATAGGGAATATGGGATTCGACGTCGAGATGATATCGGCCCGTGAACTCGCAAGTGGGGATCTATCGCGATTCGACACGATCGTCGTCGGGATCCGGGCCTATCAGGTGCGGCCGGATGTGGTTGCGAACAATGAGCGGCTGCTGGAATTTGCGAGACGGGGCGGCACGCTGATCATACAGTATCAATTGCCTGCGTACGCACAGCAAAACCTGATGCCGTATCCTGCCCAAATGGCTTCTCGCGTTGCCGAAGAGAATGCAGCCGTCAAACTGCTCTTGCCTCAACATCCGATCTTTAATTTTCCCAACAAGATAACAGATGCCGATTTCGCAGGCTGGGTTCAAGAGCGGAACCTTTACAATTTCTCGACGATGGACGAGAAATACACGGGCTTTCTCGAATCACATGACGAGGGCGAACCAGAGAACAAAGGCGGCCTCGTCATGGCTGAGATAGGGAAAGGGAAGTATATATATTGCAGCTATTCGTTCTTCCGCCAATTGCCGGCGGGAGTGCCGGGGGCATATCGTCTGTTTGCAAATCTGATCAGCACGCCGCGAGCTAAAGACACGGTTACTCGATAACTACGAGGACCTCGCCTGCGTTGACGGTTTGGCCTTCGTCGGCGCGGATGGCTTTGACGATGCCGTCTTTTGGTGATTTTAGTTCGTTTTGCATTTTCATCGCCTCAACGACAATGATGCCGTCGCCCTTTTCAACTTCGGCTCCTGTCTCGACCAAAATTCGGACGACCTTGCCGGGCATTGCCGTTTTGATCTCGGCGGTGCCTTCGCTAAGTTCGTCGCCGCTACCGGCTCCGCGGAGACGTTTAGGATCGATGATCTCAACGTCGAGTGCCTGACCATGGATCGTAACACCAAACTCAGAAACAGTTCCAGCTTTCGGCGAGACAAAAACCTGCGAGACCTTGTTCGCGTTCTTGACGAGCAAAACTTGGTTTTCAGGCTCCGAAACGTCAAGTTGATATTCACGGCCATCCACAGTCGCAGTTAGGTTTCGACCTTCGCGGTTTATCT
>JANLTF010000218.1:0-3303 GCA_031362825.1 Acidobacteriota bacterium
CGCCCACGGAGGCGTAACCCTTGTCGTCGAGGTAGTTGTTGAGGCCGTCGATCATGTCTTCGACGATGCGGTATCCGTAATGCATCACCGCCGTACAGACCTGAACGTTTGCCGCACCAAGTAGCATGAACTCGACCGCGTCACGCCAGGTATTGATGCCTCCGATCCCCGAAATAGGAATATTAAATTCGGCATCGCGGGCAAGCTCCGACACCATATTGAGCGCGATAGGCTTGACTGCCGTACCGCAATAACCGCCGTGGGCGGCCATGCCGTTGACATTTGGATACGGGATCATCGTATCGACATCGACGCCGATCACTGAGTTGATGGTATTGATCAACGAAACCGCGTCGGCCCCGCCTTTTTGAGCGGCACGACCGGGCGGGACGATGTGTGTGACGTTTGGCGTGAGCTTTACGATGACAGGAATGTCAGAGACCTCTTTGACCCACTCCGTGACCATACAGGTATATTCCGGCACCTGACCCATCGCGGCTCCCATCCCGCGTTCCGACATACCGTGTGGGCATCCAAAATTAAGCTCAAAACCGTCACAACCGGTGTCCTGCGTTCGTTTAGTTATCTCCTGCCAAGCCTCTTTTTTCGACTCGACCATCAGGCTGGCGATGACGGTGTGGTCAGGGTATTTCTTTTTACACTCGGCCATCTCTTTGAGATTGATCTCAAGCGAGCGGTCGGTGATCAGCTCAATATTATTGAGCCCGATCATGCGAACCTGCCCCTGGTCGAGAGCCGCGAGCCGCGACGAGACATTTGTGATCGGCTCACCAAGCGTTTTCCAGACGGCACCGCCCCAACCGGCGTCAAAGGCACGTTCGATCATCGAACCCATATTCGTCGGCGGAGCCGACGCCAGCCAAAACGGATTGGGTGACTTAATTCCTGCAAAATTTGTCGTTAGATCAGCCATTTTATTACCCTTTTACTGCCTCGATCACGCTTAAAGGCGACATTGTCGGTACGATGCGGCTTAGCCGGAATCTTGCCTTTTCAAACAATTGAGCGTATTCATCGGCTGTCCTTTCGATGCCGCCGGGAGATGTCAGCATTTCGAGGTCGAGCATCTTGCCCGGATGTGGATCGTTGCCCTCAGGAATGACCATTTCGGCAAGCAGGACCTTGCCCTTACCTATCATGGAACGGTGGATCGACTCTAGGATCTTGATCGATCGTTCGTCATCCCAATCATGAATGATGTGCTTCATTATATAAGCATCGGCCGCCGGCACCTCAGAGAAGAAATCTCCTGAGACACAACGAACGCGATCCTCAACTCCATAGCTTCGGAGCATCTCACCCGCACCATTCACGACATGTTCCGTATCGAAAAGTATTCCCTTTAACGTCGGATTAGCCTTCAGTATCTGAGAGAGCATCAATCCGTGGCCTCCTGCAATGTCCGCAATAGTATCTATCCCCGAAAAATCATATCCGGCTACAACTGCGGGAGCTGACCCCGCGCTCAACTCAGACATACAACCATTAAAGATCTCAGACGCCTCGGGATTCTTGGCAAACCAGTCGAAAACCTCTTCTCCGTGTGTTTCTTTCCATGCCGTTTCACCCGTCTTTGCACTGTGCAGCATATCCGCCCAGACGTTAAAGTGCCAGGGTTCGCCCATGAATAGCATCGAGCTGCGCATCGAGCCCGGAATTTCGGAGCGCAAAACCTCAGATACAGGTGTATTAGCAAATATGCGCTTTCCCGTTTCAGTGAAAACACCAAGCGAAGCTAGGCTTCGAAGTATCCTATACAATGACGGTGAATGTGCATCGGCGGCCCTTGCGATCTCATCGATATGTTTTTCACCATCGGCGAGAATGTCAGCGATGCCGAGCTTAGCCGCGACGTATATTGCCTGCGTCACCGCTGCCCCCATGGAAAGCTGCATTATAACCGCCTGAGGGGGTGGGGCGGGCGTCATTGTGGATCCCGTATTTGATTGCATATTTGTCTCCTGATCACTAGTGCGGGTTCGGATCCACCGGTGCCTTTGGCGGATCACGCATGACCGCACCAGCAAACTCTACACTCTCTCCCGTCAGAGATTTGTGAATACCCATCGCCGCGTGCTTGCCCATTTGTGACGCATCGACCGCCTCGGCTCCACCGTTGGCACAGTCGCCGCCGGCAAATATCTTTGCGTCGGAGGTTTGCATCTGTCCGTTGACGACAACGCGGCCTTTTTCGTCCACATCAACACCGGCGATGTCGGTGAAAAACGACGCCATCTTTTGCTGGCCGATGGCCTTGATGACCATGTCACATTCGATCGCAAACTCAGTTCCGTCGGGCTTTAAGCATAGCAAGGCGAGAACGCTGATCTCTCCACCGATTTTGATCAATTTCGTTTGCCAGTGAAATTCGACTCCGTCTTTTTTAGCAAGTTCGATCTCGTACTTGTAGGCCGGAGCATCCGCCTCCGTACGTCGATAGATCATCATCACATTCTCCGCTCCGAGGCGTTTTGCCTGAGTTACTGCATCAACTGCCGTGTTTCCGGCGCCAATTACGGCGACATTGCGGCCCAGGGGGACGCTTTTCCAGTCGCGGGTCTTGATCTGCTCAATAAACGCTAGGGCGTCAATAACGCCCTCGAGATCCTCACCGGGTATGTTAAGCCTGTTAGTCTCTCCAAGCCCGACAGCCAGAAAGATCGCGTCGTGCCACTCCCGAAGCAACTCAACACCTACGTGATTTACCGGTCCGAGAGTTTCCGCGGAACCGGCCACGATCTCTGTATTTAGGCGAAACTCGACGCCCAGGCGGGCGATATGATCGACCTCGCTCAACGACACGCTCTGCGGCATTTTGTATTCCGCCATGCCGTAGGTGTCGAGGCCACCGGGCTGTTCGCGGCGTTCGTAAACGGTTACGTCGTAACCAAGCCGTGCAAGATACGCGGCACACGAAAGCCCCGCCGGACCTGAGCCCACTATCCCGACCGATTTGCCGTTAGGCTCGCCTTTTTCCAATATCTGTTTATCGACCTCCATTGCATGGTCGGTCGCGTATCGCTGTAGTCGCCCGATTTCGATAGGTTTGTTGATGAGCGTTTTCTCGACGCATGCTCCCTCACAAAGCACCTCGACCGGGCAGACGCGGGCACAACTAGCACCGATGGGATTTGCATCAAAAATCACGCGGGCAGATCCGATGACGTTGCCGCTCGCGATCTTTTTGATAAATCCGGGCACGTCGATATGCGTCGGGCAGGCGTGCATACACGGCGCGTCGTAGCAATACAGGCAACGGTTCGCCTCTTGCATCGCCTCGGC
>JANLTF010000232.1:0-2713 GCA_031362825.1 Acidobacteriota bacterium
TATATGCGACATCGCGTCGATCAGGAATACTCTTTTCATTTAGATTACTCTACCACGAAACTACGAAGATTTGACCTCGACGATGGCTCTTTGCATCGCCATTTTTGAATCTCGGGCGAAAGCCTTTTGGAGTGAGCGGCCGATCGGATATCCGATCTTGGCGAGTAGCGAAGAGGGACGAGAAAAGGCGAGGATGTCGTACCAGACTTCATTGGAATCAGCATTATATTCGACGGAAAACCGCTCTTCGCCGATCTCGCCGTGTTCGGTCAGCGTTCCATAAGCAAAGCCAAATCTCGATGGTTCGTCGATCGTGTAAACGATCCGAGCGGCGTTTAGCGAATAAAAACCGAAATGACTGACGAGAATAGCGACTGTTTGTCCAGTTTCTATAGGTGTTTCGGTACTTATTTCGACCCAACCGAGATCGAACATCTTCCATTCGCGGATCGCAGTTTTGGCAAGGTCGAACACCTCAATGCCGATGCCGAGTTTTCCGCGGTTGTGGTCGACATTATAGCCGGGCGGGAGTTCGGACTCAGTGGCTCCGATCTCGGGATATGAAAATTGGTCATTGGCTCGGTTGTTTAGGAATTGCTGAACGGCGCTTGGGTCTGGTTTTGTTAAGCGAAACATCGGTGTTTTCAATCTACGGGATTGTTCTCAGTCTTTCAAGTTTGACACCTTTTTGTCCGTGCGGTAATCTTATCGTTCGCCTTTTGTTAGGCGATCTGTTGTGTCCGGTTCGTCTAGGGGTTAGGACACCGCCCTTTCACGGCGGCAACACGGGTTCAAATCCCGTACCGGATACCATCTTTATTGATAGGTTTTGCATCATAAGACTTACGAATAAAATTCGCTTCTACCCGAAGCGAATTTTTTAGTTTAGAGGATATAAATGCTAAAACGATTCGCGATCATATTTGTTATTACTTTATTTGCCGCGTTTGCAGCGGCCGCGCAGACCGATACGGTGATGGTTCTGCCGTTTGAGAATACGACGCAAAAGGCCGAGTTTAACTGGGTCGGCGAGAGTTTTGCCGATTCGCTGTCGGACCTGCTGCGAGTGCCTTCGCTGAATGTCATTTCTAATGAAGAGCGCAAGATACTACAGACGCGTTTGCGGATACCGCTGACAAATCTGCCTAGTTTAGCCACTTCGCTGAAGCTAGCACGCGAGAGCAATTCGACGATACTTGTCTCCGGCAAATACAACATTATTCCGGCGCAAGGCGACGTCGCGGCAACGATAAATGTGACGGCGAAGATAGTTCGTGTGAATGAGGGCCGGTTTATGAACGAAGAGTTGCCGGATGGCCGCCGCATTACGCGCGACATTAGCGTCAACGACGCGCTCGGTAATCTGCAGACGATCCAGGGACAGGTCGCGTATCAGATCTTGTATCAACGTGACAAATCGCTGGCGTTCTCGCAGAACGATCTCGTAACGGCGGCGACGAAGGTGCCGGGACGTGCGATTGAGGCATATATCAAGGGATTACTGACGCCGACACTCGATGCCCGCGAGAATTATTTTAAGAACGCGATGCGGCTATTCTCCGATGCGACTCCTGAGGGGATTTACTCTGACGCGGCACTCGAACTCGGCCATCTTTTTCTAAATCAGCGCAAATTCAACGAATCGGTGGATTCATTCGAACGCGTTATCAACGCCCACAGTAAGTGCGTGGACAAAGCCAAATCGGAAAGCCGTGCTCCGCAGTGTAACGACGAAACGTTTGCGGAGGCCTCGTTTTACATCGGGCTGATTCAGTGGCAAAAGGGGAATTTCGAATCGGCACTGGCGACGCTTCGGCCATTGGCCGACGATCTGAAATTGACTAGTGTTTACAATGCGTTGGGGGCCATCGCGGTTCATGCTTCCCGTTCTGAGAAGAAGAATCAGGCAAAGGCTGCGGCATTGCTTAACGAAGGACTCGGTTTGCTCAAGAAGGCAGCAGAGTCGGCACCGAATGATGCGAATATTCGGTTTAATTATGCGGCGACGCTCTTTTTGAGCGAGAACTCCACCGAGGCCGCTGTGCAGTTGCGCAGTGCGATCGCGGCCAATCCGCGTGATGGCGACGCGTATTATCTGCTCGCCAAAACGCTGGAAATGCTCAAGGATCCGCTCGCCGCCCAGATCGATAACGAAGCCCGTAAGTATCTGACGTCGGGCAATCGCTACGCCAATCTCGAAAAAGAATGGCAGAAATCAAAATCGGTCGCCGAGATCAATCTGCGTGTCGAAACTCCGCCACGCAAAGACTTTGTCAGCGTCGTTCTCAGCCGCCGCCAAGGAACGACTACAGCAGCGACGCCGATGAGCGAGACAGAAGGCTTGCTCGCGACCGCACGGACGCAGGTCAAGAACGGCAACGACGACGACGCAATGGCCACGCTCCGCCGCGTGCTCGCCAGCGAACCGATGTCCGCCGAAAGCTATCTGCTGCTCGGCAAGATACATCTGCGGCGAGGCGATATTGAGCAGGCGATCTCGTCGTTCAAGACATCGGTCTTTTGGGATAACCGTCTGATCGACGCCCACGTATCGTTAGGTAAGATATACGTAGAAAAAGGCGATTGCCTGCAGGCAAAGAACTACGCGGCATCGGCCGCCGAGATCAATCCGGAGAATCAGGACGCCGTTGCGTTACAAAGACTGTCAGAACGCTGCTCGAAATAACGCAAAACGGGAGTCCCAGGTCCCAAG
>JANLTF010000249.1:0-22986 GCA_031362825.1 Acidobacteriota bacterium
TTGTATTGCGTTGTATTAAAACTGGCGAGTAAAATTTTATTGTCTGACGGCTGAACGACAATATCGTCAATTATGCCGCTCGGTCCGACCGCGCCGCCGAGGAAAGTCGGGTCGAGCGAGCCGTCTTCGTTCAATCGCGCCAATCGTCCGCGAAAACCTCCGCCGGGAAGCGAGCCGAAATTCGAGAAATCGCCGCCGACCAAAATCTTCGTCGCTCCGCCGACTATCTGTATGGCTACCGTATTAACGCCGCCGTTGCAGCCGACCGTGAAGCTACCAGTGGATGCGCCGATACCGATGTTAAAAGTTGTGTCGAGTGTGCCGTCGCCATTAAATCGCGCCACGCAATTATAAGAACGTCCGTTGACGACCGTAAAATTTCCAACCGCTACGATCTTGCCGTCCGGCTGAAAGGCAAAGTCGTTAACAGCGGTTCCGCGCCACGAAATGCCAGGCGTGAAAAACGAATCCAAATCCCCGTCCGCCGCCAAGCAAAAGCTACCCGCCGTCAGAATCAAAATTACGCCGAAAATAGTGAATTGAACTGTTACTAAATTTTTCATTTTGCCAAAATCTCAGTAGGATGAATCGAGGCGTTCTTCTTTCGCTGTCGGAATGTGTTGGTTTTTACGGTGAAGAACCCTACCCTACTTTTGTATATCGCTTGTTTTACTGGTCGCCTTTTTGAATTCGAGAACAAAGGTAACTTGACTAGTGTTCAAAAATCTTCAAAAATAGTTCAAAAGTTCTCAAAATTGGTTTTGCCCTATGCAAAGGCTTGATGAATCAACGATCTATGTTTTCGAAGGCTTTCGCCTCGACACAAAAAATCACCGGCTTTTCCGTTTCGATATAGATGAAGTGGTATCGCTGACGCCGAAGGTTTTTGACCTGTTGGCCTACATGGTCGGGAATCCTGGCCGCGTTTTGTCTAAGGACGAACTCCTCGAAGCGGTCTGGAAAAATGCCTTTGTCGAAGAATCTAACCTCTCGCAATCGATCTTTGTCCTGCGCAAGGCGCTGGGCCAAAACAACAAAACACCGCAATTTGTCCTGACAGTGCCAAATCGCGGCTATGAATTTATTGCGACCGTCACGAAGTTCAATAGCGACGATGAGATCTTGAACGAAGCCATATTGTCCGAGCGGTCGCCGCATCATATTTCGCATGCACCGACGTCAATACAAACGCTGGCTTCTAAAAGCCAACCAAAGGCGTGGATGTTTGCAGTTCCGCTTATCCTGGCGATCGGGTTTTGCTCTTACTGGTTTTATCCGAAAGCAAAACCGCCGACGATCGACGAGATCAAAACGATCGCAATTTTGCCGTTTGAAGATCTTGGAGCGGAGCAGGCGGACAATTATTTAGGCACAAGTCTGGCTGACGCGCTGACAAACAAATTCGGTGAGTTAAAGGCAGTAACGGTGCGCCCGAGTCGTGCGGTTTTGAAATACGCTGAAAGCCGCGACGATATGGGCAAGATCGGCCGCGAGCTTCAAGTTGACGCGATTTTGGACGGTCGCATCCAGCGAAGCGGCGAACGCATTCGGGTCAGTGTTCAGTTGGTCCGTACATCGGACAATGCCGCGATCTGGTCCGGGAATTTTGAAGATCAATTTACGAATCTGTTCGCTGTTCAAGATTCGATCAGTCAAAAGGTTGTTCAGTCTTTGGCCTTAAAGCTGAACGACAAGGAACGCGAGAGGTTCGATCGCAAACAAACGGAAAACGCCGCGGCGTATCAGGATTACCTTCGCGGCGTCTATTTTCGAAATAAACGCATCAACGATAATTTGCCAAAAGCAGTGGCAAATTTGGAGCAGGCGATTCAGAAAGACCCGAATTTTGCGCTTGCCTATGCTGAACTTGCCAACAGCTATTTGCTGATGCCGGAATACATGGGAACCCCGACGAGTGAATCCGTGCCCAAGGCGAGAGAATTTGTGACCAAGGCCCTCAATCTTGACGATCAGCTCGCCGAGGTCCATACAACGCTCGCGGGTGTTATCGGTCTCGAGAATGGAGATCAAGTGGAATTGGAACGGCGGCTCAAGCGGGCTCTTGAGCTTAACCCGAATTACATTTTGGCCCTTCGTTGGTATGGCGGTACTCTCCGTAACCAAAAACGTTATGAGGAATCTCTGGCTCAGCTAAATCGGGCTGCCGAGCTAGATCCGACGTCAGTCGTTATTCTGAACAATATTGCCCAAACCTATAAGGAACAAGGTAATTACGATGCCGCGATCGAGCAGCTGAATAGGGCTCTTACGCTTGAGGATTCTGCCCTTGCTCGCGACGAATTAGCACGGGTTCTGATCAAGAAAGGCCTATATTCGGCAGCCTTAGTCGAATCGCAAAAAGCGGTCAATCTCTCTAACCGTTTGCACACGCTCTTAGTAACGTTGAGCGAGGTTTACATAAAATTGGGCGAACACAAAAAAGCGATGGAAGTCATTCGCGAGCTTGAGGAACGATACCCCAGTGCCGCAAGCTATTATATCGCAATGCTTTATGCAGAATTTGGCGACAAAGAGAGAATGTTTGCGTGGCTGGAAAGGGCCATCAAGGAAAAACCCAGAGGGCTGATCAAGCTAAAGGACGAGCCCAATTTCGAGCCTTACCGAACTGAACCGCGCTTTCAACATCTTGTGCGGCAAGTAAATGATCTACACAAGGTTTAAAGCCGCTCAAGCCGTGCTACTTGACCGTTATCGTTCCATCGTCCGCGATCTTCGGTGCGTTGGCTCCGAAATTATTGGTCGATAGGTTTCGAACCGTGCGGATCGAGGTGCCGTTTTTATCTATTGTCGGCACGCCTTTGCCTTCGAGGGTTGCGGCGTTGAGTTTGCCGACCATAAATTTACCGTCCGCATCGAGTTTGACCTCAAGCACCATCGTGAGCGCCGTTTCACCGGCAAGCTGAAACCAGCCGTAGGTGGCAAAATTGCCCATCGAATAAGCGATCAGCCGGTCTTTGTACATCTCCATTCCGCGCATTACGTGGGGGCCGTGGCCGAGAACGAGATCGGCACCGGCATCGATGACCTCATGGGCAAATGCGGGCAGATTGCCACGGTTTTCGCCCAGAAATATCTCGTTGCGGTTGGGCACCATCTGGGCGTTCGTTCCCTCGGCACCGCCGTGAAACGACACGACTACGAGATTCGCCTTCTTTTGGGCTTCGACGACGAGCGCGCGGGCTCCGGCCAGGTCATTTACATTCGGCATCCCGTTGTTGTGTCCAAAGCCGATGAACGCAACTATTTTGCCCTTGACGTCGAGATAGGCGATGGTCGCCGGCGGATCGAGGCTGCCGGCGTATTTGATGCCTTGTTCATCGAGTACCTTTTGGGTGCTGGTCCGGCCCGCGAGGCCAAAATCTCCGGCGTGATTATTTGCGACGCTCATCACGTCAAAGCCGGCTTCCTTAAAGTATTTGCCGTAACGCGTCGGCGTACGGAACGCGAAACACTGAGTTGAACCAGGACGGCATTTTCCGGACGTGCCGCCGTCCACGATCGGGCCTTCGAGATTGCCAAAAGCGATATCGGCCGCCGAAAGGATCGGCGTCACGTCCTTAAACATATCCGCACCGTCATTCGGCGGCATCCGGCTGTCGTTCGGATAAGGCGATGCCATCATGATATCGCCGACAGCGGCGATCGTGATCGGCTCTTTATTCGTTACCGGCGTCGGTGCCGCCTGCGCGTTTGCGGTGTTCGCAGGTGCTTCGCTGCTAACTGTTTTCGTTTCACAAGCAAACGTCGAAAAGATAACAAGGTTCAAAGCGGCCACGGCCGCAAACAGTTTTGGATATGTCATAACGAATCGTTTCATCAGGTTCTGGTGATATTTGCAAACTAACTAAAGAATTACCAACTAAACAGCCGCACTGGTTGCATCCGAATCGATGTTTAAAGAACCGCTGACGAGCTGAGCCTGTTCGAGATTGTGTATCGCATAAGACCCGGTCGCCGGCGATGCTGACGGCGTTCGCCCAATGTATTGGAGCGACGTATTTGCCGGCAAAATGCTTCGCAAACGCGGTTCAACGAACGACCAGCCGCCCATATTTTGTGGTTCTTCCTGTGTCCAGACGATCTCGGTTGCGTTCGGATATGACGCGAATATCCCACTGAGTTTTAATTCCGGAAACGGATAGAACTGTTCGAGACGGACTATCGCGACATTGTCGCTTGGAGTTGACGCCTGAGCACCCGAGCCCCCAATTACGTGCGGGCTACTGACACCAGCATCGAGGTCGTAAAAGACTTTGCCGCTGCAGAGGACGATGCGTTTCACCTTGCTCCGGTCACTGATTTGGACGTCGTCTATAATAGGCTGGAATCCGCCCGATTCAAGTTCGGCCATCTCCGACGTTGCGGCCGGAAGCCGCAGGAGGCTTTTCGGCGTCATCACGACCAGCGGCCGAATGATCTCTTGTTTGACCTGACGGCGGAGAAGATGGAAATACTGGGCCGGCGTTGTCGGATAGCAGACCTGCATGTTGTTTTCGGCACAGAGCTGGAGGTAGCGTTCAAGTCGAGCTGACGAATGCTCAGGGCCTTGGCCCTCGTAACCGTGTGGGAGCAGCATCACGAGCCGTGAACGCTGCTGCCATTTGTCCTCGCTTGACGAAATGTACTGGTCGATCATGATCTGAGCGCCGTTCGAGAAATCACCGAACTGGGCTTCCCAGGCGACGAGTTGATCCTGCGACATCACCGAATAGCCGTATTCAAAACCAAGCACACCATATTCCGACAGGGAACTGTCAAAAATGTACGCACGAGCATTCGGATTCGACTCGTTGCGAAGCTCGTTTAGCGGTGCCCAACGGTCGCCGGTCATCGTGTCGTACATGTTTGCATGACGTTGCGAGAATGTGCCGCGGCCCGAATCCTGTCCGCTGAAACGCACCGGCAAGCCCTCGAGAACGAGCGAACCGATCGCCATTGCTTCGCCGAATGCCCAGTCCATCGGCACTTCGCCCTCGCCCATTTTGGCACGACGGGCAAGCTGGCCGACCATCTTTGGATTGATATGAAAGTCTTCGGGTACGAGCGAGATCTTGTCGGCAACCTGTTTGAGCATCGGAGCCGAAACGCCGGTCTCGAGGATGGTTGAGCCGTCTTCGTCGATCGGATGCGCCGCTAGAGTTGCTTTGGCGGGCTTGTTGACCGCGATCTCTTTGGCACGGGCGAGGATGCCTTCGTATTTCTCGACGACCTTGTCGGTCATCGATGTCAAAACCTCATCCGTGATAACGCCTTCGCGAAGCAACTGCTGAGCGTACAAGTGCCGTGTCCCAGGATGAGCCTTTACCCGGGCGTACATCACCGGCTGCGTGTAGCTCGGCTCGTCGCCTTCGTTGTGGCCGAGGCGGCGAAATCCGACGAGATCGATGACCACATCCTTATCAAATTCGCGTCGGTAATCGAGTGCGATCTGGACGACGCGATAGGCGGCCTCGGGGTCGTCGCCGTTGACGTGAAAGATCGGCGTTTGTGTGATATGCCCGGCGTCAGTCGAATAGATCGAGCTTCGGCTGAGGCCCGGCGAGGTCGTAAATCCAATCTGATTATTTATCACGATGTGAACCGTGCCGCCCGTACGATAGCCCGGAAGCCCGGCGAGTTGGAGCGTCTCCATCACGACGCCCTGGCCGGCAAAAGCTGCGTCACCGTGTAGCAAGAGAGGTAGAATGTGCGAATACGCTTCTTGACGGCTCAGACCTTTGCCATCGCGAAGTTCGTCTTGACGGGCACGGGCCATGCCCTCGACAACGGGATTTACTGTTTCGAGATGGCTCGGGTTACAGGAGAGCTGGATCTTTAGATCTCGGCCGGCCTTGGTCTTTCGGGTGCCAATGGCGCCTTGGTGGTATTTGACATCGCCCTCGTCGGCAGGGAAATCTGGGTGCGATGTGCCTTCGAAAACGGTGAAAATGCGCTCTGCCATTGCTCCCGTTTCCGGATCCCCGACAATATTTGAGAGGACATTTAAACGTCCGCGATGTGCCATGCCGAGATAGATCTCGTCGACACCGCGAGCTGAGGCACCTTCGACCATTTGGTCGAGCATCGGAATTACGGTCTCACAGCCTTCGAGCGAAAATCGTTTCTGACCGAGGTATTTTTTATGAAGAAACTGCTCGAATTGCTCAGCTTCTATCAGTTTCTGGAGCAGTTCGATCTTGGTTTCCGGCGAAAGCGGCTGTGTGTCCACAAACTGCTCACGAACTCGGGCACGGATCCACGCTTTCTGCGTGTTGCTAGCCATGTGACGGTACTCGATGCCGACCTTGCCGCAGTATGCCTTTCGCAGAATTTCGAGAATTCGGCGGAGCGTCGCGGTCTGTTCGCCGTGCAGTCCGCCGGTGATGAATTCGCGGTCGAGATCCCAAACTGTCAATCCAAAATGCTCAAGGTCGAGCTCAGATGTTCGCTGCTCGATCATGTTAAGCGGGTCGATATCTGCGAGCAAATGACCGCGTTCGCGGTAAGTGTTGATCAGCTGCAGGACGTTCGCCTGCTTTTCGATCTGTTCGCGTTCACCGCCAAACAGCGACGGATTATTGTCCTCGGCCCAGCGGAGCGGCGGATAATTGATCTCAAGATCGGCAAATATCTGATCGTAGAACGCTTCGCGGCCGATCAGGAATTCGTGGATCTTGGCGAGGAATAAACCGCTCTCCGCACCCTGTATTACGCGGTGATCGTAGGTGCTCGTGACAGTCACCGTTTTGCTGATCCCGATCGAAGAAAGCGCAGCATTCGTCATCGCCGAGTATTCGGCCGGATACTCGATCGAACCCGTTGCGATAATGGCACTTTGACCCGACATCAGGCGTGGGTTCGAGGCGGCGGTGCCGATCGTACCGGGATTTGTCAACGAAATGGTCGTGCCCTGAAAATCCGGAATCTCGAGTTTGCCGTCGCGTGCTTTTTTGACCTGTTCATTATATGCGGCGAAAAAGCCGGCAAAATTCATCTTGTCTGCGGCTTTGATATTCGGAACGAGCAGATTTCGCGAGCCGTCTTTCTTTTCGATATCGATCGCGATGCCTAGGTTCACGTCGTCGTGTTCAAGTCGCGAAGGCACCCCGTTTACAACGCCGAATCCAACGTTCAGGCTCGGATACGCCCTCACCGACTGAATGAGCGCCCAGGCGATAATGTGCGTGAAGGAAACTTTCCCGAGGCCCTTTAATGCGAGGTGTTCGTTGATAATGCGGCGATTTTCCTCGAGGATCTTTACCGGAATGGTGCGAAAACTCGTCGCCGTCGGAACCGTGAGGCTCTGTTCCATGTTCTCGACGATCTTTTTCGCAACACCGGTGATCGGGCGCGATTCGGTGTCGGCCGAGAGCGCGATGGCGACAGGAGGTTTTGCGGGCGTCGGAGCTACGGCCGTTGCCTGTACGGCTGGCTCGACTCGCACGGTGCTGCCTTCGGCCGTAGGCGAGCCGCCGTTTAGCAGATCGTGAAAATAGGTCTGCCACGACTCATCGACCAGGTTTGGATCGGTCTTGTACCGTTCGAGCAGGCCTTCGACATAGGTCGCGTTCGACCCAAAACTCTCTTTGATAAATGCGGATAAATTGGTATTAATTTCGCTCACGTTATTTCCTATAGCCCTTGCAGAAACGTAAATTTTATCGCAAACCGGGCGAAAAAAATAGTTTGCACTAGGGCCGACACCTAATTGAGGGGATTTGCGATCATCAGGTCGATCTTGATCGGCAGGACACGTTTGAAATTCATGCCGAATTTCTTGAATTTGCCGAATACGAACACCGTACCGGTGACGGTCCATTTTTTCTTACGGTCGAGCAGTTCGTTTTGTGCGGCACGGGCCAAATTTAGGGTTCCGACAAAGACGCGGGCCGGTTTAGGCAGCGAGATCGGCTCGCCCTTTTTGAAAGCGAATTCGTGTTTGTATTCCTCAATATCAACGGCAATACCATTGATGCGGAAATCTTGAAATGTAATAAAATGTACCGTTCCGCTCTGATCGACTGCGGCAATGTCGGCCGTCGCGGCAAGCGTTATTCCGGTCAGTCCGTAGTCCACGACTTCCGGTGTGCCAATCGTGATCACGGCCTCGCGTTCCGTATTAGGAGCCTTTTTATCATCCGAACTTCGCACGGAAATATTAGCGTTATGAACCTTATAGCCACGGATCTTAGAGGGGAGTTCCTGGGCGCCGCAGAAATGCACGAAAGCAAGAACCAATAATCCTGCGGTCGCGATCAGAACTTTCATCTTGATAAAGCTATTTAGATGCGGTCGTTGACGAAGCTTGCGGTGCCTCATCGGACGCAGTTTCGATGGATTTTTCGTGGTCCTGCTTGATCGAATCGAGCAGGCCGTTGATAAATTGGGTCGCCTCGTAGGTGCTGAATTTTCGAGCGATCTCCAGAGCCTCGTTCAAGGCTACCGTGTCCGGCGTGTCATGAAAATACATCTCAAAAACCGCGAGCCTCAGCACATTTCGGTCAACAATTGCCATTCGCTCGATACGCCAATGTTCGGCTCGTATGCGGATGATATCGTCGATCGCAGTTTGGTTTTTGATGGTGCCGCAGACGAGTTTGTTGGCAAAGTCGCGGGTCTTGTCGTCGTGGGAAGAATCGCCGAGTTCGTTCCAGTAATTATCGGTTACGGGCGGACATGGCGAGTGTTCCATGTCGTGAGCGAACAGCATCTGCAAAGCCGCTTCGCGGGCTTTATGCCGAGTGCCGGAACTCTTTTCTTCGGTGTTTTCAAACGCCATTCTTAAAAAGTCACTTCGAAACGTTCATCCAAGGCTCTTATCGCGTGAACGGTCTCGATCGCGGACATCGCCGCTTCGTAACCCTTATTATCCGCTTTTTCGCCCGTTCGCGCCAGTGCCTGTTCCAAAGTATCGACCGTAATGACGCCAAACATCACCGGCACGCCTGTATCCATTGATGCCCGCATAATGCCTTCGGATGCCTGTCCGGCGACGTATTCAAAATGTGGAGTGTCGCCGCGAATGACAACGCCGAGAGCGATGACAGCGTCATATTTGCGTTTCTGGGAAGCTTTCAGACACATAACCGGCAGCTCAAATGCTCCGGGAACATCATATCTGTCGATCTGATCGGCTGTTGCTCCGGACTCGATCAATGCCTCGACCGCACCGTCGGCGAGCTTTGATGTCAGCTCGTGATTCCAGCGAGCTACGATCAGAGCGAACCGCATTCCCTCAGCCGAAAAATTCTCTCGTTTTAGTTCTGTTTTCAAAGGCTTAGCTTCCGAAATGGCGGCAGTTCCGCTGGATATGAGTATAAGGAACGAAGGGCAACAAACACAAGGAAAAGCTGCGTTTTGCAAAACCGTACGTTTCTCTTGATAATTATCGTTGAATGTCGCGACACATTATCGAAACCGAAGAAACACTGATCATCGAGACGCCTGAGCGTGTGCCGCTAGAGTTTGCGTTGGCGTCGATAGGGAACCGGTTTTTGGCGGTGGCGATCGATCATTTTATTCAGTATCTGTCGATATTCCTTATAGCGTGGGCCGCGATCAGCTTTGGAAATCTGGGCGGCGGCGGCGTCGGCGAACCGGAACAGTTCTTTTCGGATATGCCGAAATGGACGCTGGCGCTATTGATCATCGGGCTCTTTATTATTTTCGCTCTATATTTCATTCTTTTCGAATGGCTTTGGAACGGCCAAACGCCGGGCAAAAGGCTGCTCAAATTGCGTGTGATCCGCGAAGACGGCCGTCCGCTCACGCTGTGGGAAGCGGTCGCCCGCAACCTGCTGCGAATCTGCGATGCGATCCCGGGATTTGTGCTGCCGATATATTCAGTCGGGCTGATAACCATCTTCTTAAGTAACCGCGACCAGCGTCTCGGTGACATTTTTGCCGGCACCGTCGTCATCCGCGAACGCACCGACGAAGCGCCGTCATTTGCCGAGACGTTCTCAAATCCTGTCAGCGATACGGCATTCAGCCGCGTTCAAAAGCCAGTAAATACCAATGCGAACGTCAGCAACCTCAACGAAAAAGAGATCGAGGTCGTCGAGAGCTTCCTCCGCCGACGATGGGATCTGACCGACCGCCAACGACTATGGATGGCGTGGCGTATCGCTCTGCCGATAATGTACAAGCTAAAGCCCGAGTACAATATCGAGGACTTTACCTACGAGGGCTTTCTCGAAGACATTCTCCATCGGTTCCATGCCAGACAAAAATTCCTAAATTAAGAGAGGCCGTCTCCATATCGGATCAGGCCTCGTGCTGACGTGGATTCACACTTAGCTCTTCTTCCAATAATACGGGAACCATTTGCCGGCTACTAGCGGGTCAACTTTGCCGCCGAGCGATTCGATCGCACGCACCATCACAGGATCACGGCCAGCGGCGATATCCGCGGGCGTTGGAATAATCAGTTCATCAGGAGTAACGCCAACGTGTTCGATGCTTTTGCCGTCGCTCATGATAACGTCTGCGTTTGTAATGCTGATGGCAAACGGGACGATATTGTCAGTGCCCATTTCCTGATCAAAGGTGCGCGATTGCATAACGGCCCCGGCCGAAACATCGCCCATTACGACACCCAGTTTTTGGAGCTGAACAAAGCGGGCAAAGATCTCGGAGGCGGAACCTGACTCGCTATCGATCAAGACGACGAGCCTACCCTTGTATCGACTCTCGCCCTTCGATTTGGCTTTTTGCGGGTCCATTTTCTTGCGGCCTTTCAGTTCGGCTATCTGTGTGTCTTTTTCGACAAAATAGCCTGCAATGGCTTCGAGATTTACGACATAGCCGCCGCCATTTCCGCGAAGATCCATGATGATAGATGTTCCGTCCTTTACTCTCGCCATCAGGGCATCGGACATCGTAGGATCAAAATCCCAGCCCGGCATTCTCCATATATTGATGCCATCGACCTTGAGAAAATGGTGCTTGTCGTTTTCCTCACTATAAAAGTCGTCGTCAAAACGGAAATAGCTGTTGAACGTAACGACCCGCGGCCCCTGTTTGAGTTCGGAAAGAATATCCAGCGTTTTCGGTTCGGTCGCTCCGGGAGCGAGCACCGTCATATTCATCCCTTTGCGCTTGCTGATCGTGTTGTAGTAATACTGGACCTTCCACATTTCTTTTCGGTTGACCTTGAAAGTGCCGATCGCGAGCAATTGGTCTCCGCGTTTGATGCCCTTCGCCTCGGCGTCGCTACCGGGCTTGACATCAGTGATGATGCACTTGTCACCGTAAAAGGTAGAGCGCCAGCCATAGTCAACCTTCCAGCCCGTCGAAGGCGGAAGGAGATACAGATGTGAATCATTAAAGTCGATAACAGCTTGCGCGATGATCGCTAACGACTGAGTGGTCGAAGTAGCGCCGCTAAGTTTCTCCTCAGCCGCCTGAAAACGGGCCTCGATATCGATCCCGTGAAAATTTGGATCGTAATAGTTCTTTTTGATCTCGTTCTTAACTATCTTAAGAATGCCTTTCATCCGTCCTTTTTCGATCGAATCGAATCCCTGAGCCGGGACGTAAGGTACAAATAAAGTGACACTAAAAAGTGCCACGGCCGCAACGCGCAAAAGTAATCTAATGTGTGAGTAAATCATAAAATCTCCAATAACGATCTATGCATCATAGCAACCATTTCCTATAAGGGAATTATACACTAGTAGGTCAAGCGGTATTTGAACGGCGGGTGGATTGCTACCCGCTTGGATGTTGTGATAAGTTGTCGGTTTGTCCGTGTTCGCGGGCACCTTATTAATATGGCAGCTAAATCGATACTAGTTACCGGCGGGGCCGGATTTATCGGGTCACATCTTGTTGACCTGCTCGTCGCTGAAGACGCGTGGCAGATAACGGTCATTGATGACCTCAACGATTTTTATTCGCCCGATATCAAACGCGCCAATATCGCGGGGCATCTGGGCCGCGATAATTACAGGTTTGTCGAGGCCGATATTCGCGATACGCCAGCTCTTGGAAAGATTTTTGCCGAAACTGAGTTTGACTGCATCGTACATCTCGCCGCCCGTGCGGGCGTGCGGCCTTCGTTGTCGGAGCCGCGTTTGTACTATGAGACGAATGTCACAGGTACACTGAATCTGCTCGAGCTCGCTCGCGAACATGGTGTTGAGCAGTTTGTCAGCGCCTCTTCATCCAGTGTTTACGGTATTAACGGGAAGGTTCCGTTTGCCGAGGACGACCGCATTCACCAGCCGATCTCGCCTTATGCGGCGACCAAGGCGGCAGGCGAATTGCTCTGTCACACATACTCGCATCTGCACGATATCCGCACCGTTTGCCTGCGCTTTTTCACCGTCTATGGTGCCCGCCAGCGTCCTGATCTGGCGATACATAAATTCACCAAAATGATCTCCGAAGGCAAGCCGATCCCCGTTTTCGGCGACGGCACGACGCGGCGTGATTACACCTATATCGACGACATCATCCAGGGCGTGCGGGCGTCGATCGACTACGACGGATCGATCCACGAGGTCTTTAATCTCGGCGAATCGCAGACCATCGAACTGCGCGAATTGATCGAGCTATTGGAACGCTCGCTCAACACGCCCGCTATCATCGACCGCCAGCCAATGCAGCCCGGCGATGTCCCTATCACCTTCGCTGACATCACCAAGGCCCGCAACCTGCTCGCCTACAACCCAACGACAAAGATCGCCGATGGCATACCAAAGTTTGTCGAGTGGTATCGAACATCCAGAATTTGACGGTTTGAACTCCGACGATGCAGTGGGACAAAGTTCAACCAATATTCCTCGTAAACAATAGAGTAGGTGAGACTTATGGCGATATTTACCCAAAGTCTGTCCCTCTCTGTCCCGCTGCTGTCCCGCACCCTTTTAGTTGATAGCGGGACAAATAACTCTTTGTATTTGCAACAGTTACAGTGACATTTTGCGTTTGTCCCGCACTTTTACAAAAAAACATTACTTTGTCTTACAATGTGTGTCGTCCTGAAAAAAGTTGACACATTTTAGTGCTCTTTTGAATTGTCAAAGATCATTCAGCGCTGGCTGAAATAACATTCGATAATAGCAGAAACGTGCGTAGATGTAAAAGTATTTTATAGATGCAACAGAGCCGCGACAGGAAATCTCGGCAAGAACGCTGTCTAGCTCCATCCAAAGACCCGTTTCATCACAGGCAGCAGGCGGTGGCCGGCGACGGTTTGGTGGAAGAATTCTTCGTGCTCGACCTCGACGCGGGCCATGTCCAGCAGATCTTCGACGCAATAGTGCATGCCGAGTTCAGTTGCAAATTTGGCGGCATCTTCGTATTCGACCGAGTTTTTGCTTTCAAGTCTTCCGGCAAAATACATCGGCATAAACCAGCCCGAGACAAAGCACGAAGGGCCCAGTATGTTACCTATCGTCCAGAATATTTTCTCTCGTAACGGCTTAGGTTTGGCATCGAGCTTTGCCAGCCACTCGCCTACCCGCCGCCGATGATCCCATTCCTCGGCCTCGATCTCTCGGATCCGTTCTTTTTCGGGCGAATCTTTCAGAGACTTCCAATGCCCACGATAGGCATACGCCGCCGCAACCTCACCGGCGTGGGCGTTTTGGAGTATGCGGATCAGGTTATGGCGTGCGGTATTCAATTCATCTCGCATTGTACCTGAAATGCCGTGTGCGAAGCACGCGTCGCGCGCTACCTGCAGCTGGCCCTGGTCGCCATTACATTCTACATATCGGCTTCATCCGTGAGGGTTTTCCGCAACGGTAAACGCCGCCGATAGGTCAATTGGCGCCATACCCATTCCATTGGCCCGTAGGCGCAATACGAAAGCCACATCGTGCTCACAACGATTTGAAAAACAAAAATCCCAAGTGCCGTTACTGTTGCCTGAAACGCCCCGATAGCACCGAATTTTCCCAGGCCGTACCCGTAAAATATAAGAACGCAGATCACGGTCTGCAACAAGTAATTCGTGAGTGCCATCCGGCCGACCGGTGCGACGATCGTTAACAGCCGCTTCGCTGCGCCGCCCTGCCAGAGCAAGACGACGGAAGCCGCAATACCAAGGGCGAGCGCAGGAACGCTGAAACCATAGGCCACAACACCCACAAGCCCCGCGATGGATGGCGGAAATGGAGCTTCATTCCCGGCCAGCCATGCGAACAGAACATTTCCCGCCAAACCAAGACCGAACCCGGAGATCGCCATTTTGGTGATGAACGGACGGTTGGCTGCCGCGGCCTCGAAATATCCGCGGCGATATGCGTACATTCCAAGAAGAAACATCGCAAGTATCTTCGGAAGGCGCATTTGAACAATAAGCCCGGCCCAGCGGCCCAGAAGGTATTGCGGATTGTACCCAGTCAGGATCTCGAAATAGCCGCCTTGCTTTACTACTGAGATCGATAAGGCCCACCGGTCAGCCGAAGCGGCGTCGATAGTATTGGTCATATCGGGCGGAGCGAATGCGAGAAAAAGAACGAGAATCAGCGCATACGTAACAATAGGAACCGCAAAGAGTATCGCCGCCCATCGGAGCAGGCTACTGTCGCTTTTTTTTCGAAATAGAATTAGGACAAAACCGACCAGAGCGTAAACGCTGAGAATGTCGCCCGGCCAGAGCAATACCGCGTGAAAAATACCGATCACCAGTAGCCAGGAAAGGCGTCGTTTGAAGAGCGTCGCTCCGATATCTCCGCGATCTTCGGCACGAGACATCTGTATTGCAAACCCGAGACCGAAAAGGAACGAAAAGATCGAGTAGAATTTTCCTTCGATAAGGACGTGAACGAGGTATTGAGTGATCTGATCGCTCAGAGGAAACGCCGCAGCCAAGTTCGCGGGCATCATCCCGTACCCCGAGAACCATTGCATATTGCCGATCAGGATCCCGCCGATCGCGAGTCCGCGCAGAACATCAAGCACCTGAATGCGCTCGCTTGGAGGCGTTGGTTGGGTCACACTTTTAGACATTACTAACAACCTACTACGGAGCAACCTAGCGGATTGTTCCGTCCGGTTTGGGACGCGGCCAACAAACCGGTCCGTGCTTACGAACGACTGTGATAGTTCGGTTCAGCGAACTCTGGTTCATTTTTGGCTCGCGAGCAATAATTTCATGAGCTCTTCGGCTCCTACGCGCCCTTTTTCCTTGATAAAATCACGCGGCGTGTTGTCGCCGATCTCGAACACGATTGCCTCCATCTTGTGAGCTTTCATAAAATAGTTGCGTGAGACGATGGTCGGTTCGAGCTTGTCGTTTGGACGAATATTCGGCTCATATTTCGGGATAGACTTCTTTATCGCGTCGAGCCAATTCCAGGTGAGGCCGGGCGAGTTGGTGTCCGTGAGATCCTTATTCATCGGATAATAGATGTCGTCCCAGGTCGAATGAAAATCTATTCCAAAATAAAATTTGCCCCCTGATTCGGTTTCCCGACGCGCGAGAAAATCGCGAATGGCTCTTGTTTCAGGCTGATTGAAAGCGGACCAGTCACGGTTGAGGTCGATCCCGCCCATATTGTGGCGCCAGTGGCCGTTGTCGACTCCGTCCGGATTCATCAGCGGCACGACGTACATTACCCAATCCTTACGAAATTCTTTCGATGGTTTCGACTTGTACGCGATCCGTTCGACAAACGCCTGCATTGCGAAATAGCCCGTGACCTCCGGCGGATGCTGGCGCGAAATGACGAGGATCATCTTCTTTGCATTTGGATTGCCAACCGTTAGCATCTTTATCGGCCGGCCCTCTGAGCTCTTACCGATATCATCGATCTTAAGTTTCTTTTTCCGGGCGAGTTTGCTCATCCAAGCATAGACCTGGCCGGAATTCTGCAGTTCCTGAGCCGAGAGCCAAAGCGGTTTTTTTCCGGTGGATATCCGCATCTTTATGCTTTCCGGACGCGCTGTAAGACTTTTGTCATTTGGGTCGTTGCCGATCTCCTCGATGCGGTCGCTCTCAAGCGATCTCCACTTTTGACCGTCCTTGCTTATTTGAGGGGAGTACCGATGCCGGGCGAAATCCGGATAATCGAGCGTTACGGAAATGTCCTTTTTACTCAGCGACCACACCTTGAACGCATACCAAGGGCTCATGTTTACCGGTGCGTTCTCGGGCGTGATGGTGATCGTGTAGGCGTTTTCGCCGGTTCTCGCAATAGCCGTCAAACGAGCTCCGTCAAACTGATTTGAGAAGTAGACCTGATCAGCTTCAAACGAAAAGTCCTGTTTTTCCTGCTTCGCAACCGGCCGGGACGTCGTATCCACCTGCACCGTCGGCGAACCTTGGAAAACCGGCCGCGGATCCTGCGCCAGCCCTAACTGTAAGGAGCCAGCGAGAAACAAAGTCAGATACAAGAATGAAATGCTAAGTTTTTTCATAGAACGATTAATAAAGCTCAAATCTCTGGTTCATAGGTACTCATTGACTCAATTATACAAAGAACACCGTGTAATTAATTCTCAGAATCATCTTTCTTTCTTGACATTATTTTGAATTAGAATCATTCTAAAGACAGGGCAAGTCAGTTAAGGCATGTGATGAATGATATTAGAAGTTTGGGATTAACTAAACAGCGCAAGACCGTTCTGGATGTTATCCGGGAATCGGACGATCATTTGACCGCGAACGGCGTTTTTGAAGACGCACGGCAGCGTCTTCCGGGCATATCGTTTGCGACTGTCTATAATTCTCTGCATTACCTGAAAAATGAGGGTCTGATCGGCGAGGTCCGGTTCGGCATGGACGCAACCCGCTACGATAAAAACCTGACGCGGCACGACCACGCGAGCTGCAACAAGTGCGGTAAGCTCGTCGATCTGGATCTGCGTATCCCAAACGCTCTAGTCAAAGAGGCGACTGAACTTTCAAGATTCTCAACCGGCACAATAGAACTTACACTGCACGGCTTATGTCCTGAGTGTATTAATAGCGATACCAATTAGTTAGTTTTTTTCGATCTATTTACCAAAAAAATAAGGGGAGACAAATATGGAAAACAACGAAGAACAAAACAATGGCGAAGCCTTAGAAATTAACGATTCGAGCCGATGTCCGTTTACCGGCGGGGCGGTGAGTTTTACGACCAGCTCAAAGCGGTCGAACCGCGATTGGTGGCCAAATGCGTTGGATCTTAAGATCCTGCGGCAGAATTCAGAGCTCGCTGATCCGATGGACGACGGATTTGATTACGCTGTAGAATTTAAGTCGCTCGACCTCGACGCTGTAGTGGCCGACCTGAAGGCGTTGATGACCGATTCGCAGGACTGGTGGCCGGCTGACTACGGGCATTATGGACCGTTTTTCGTCCGAATGACATGGCATGCGGCCGGAACATACCGTATCGGCGATGGCCGCGGCGGAGCAGGGAATGGCGAACAGAGATTCGCTCCGACAAACAGCTGGCCCGACAACGGCAACCTCGACAAAGCACGCCGTCTGCTCTGGCCGATCAAACAAAAATACGGCCGCAAGCTGTCTTGGGCGGATCTGTTTGTTCTGACCGGCAACGTCGCGATGGAAACGATGGGCTTCAAAACCTTCGGTTTCGGTGGCGGGCGTGCTGACGTCTGGCAGCCGCAGGAAGATGTCTACTGGGGTGCAGAAGCAGAATGGCTTGGAAACAAGCGTTACACGGGCGAACGCGATCTTGAGAATCCTCTTGCAGCCGTTCAGATGGGATTGATCTACGTTAATCCCGAAGGCCCGGACGGAAACCCTGACCCGCTTGGCTCCGCTCGCGATATCCGCGAGACATTTGCCCGCATGGCGATGAATGACGAGGAAACGGTCGCTCTTGTGGCCGGCGGCCATACCTTTGGCAAAGCTCACGGTGCCGGCGATGCGGCCCATGTCGGAGTTGAGCCGGAAGGCGGAGCGATCGAGGCACAGGGCTTCGGTTGGTTGAGCAGCTACGCTTCGGGCAAAGGCGCCGATACGATCACGAGCGGTATCGAAGGTGCATGGACGCCGACGCCGATCACGTGGGACAACAGCTACTGGGAGACTTTATTCGGCAACGAATGGGAGCTAACGAAGAGCCCGGCCGGTGCAAACCAGTGGCAGCCGGTTGGTGTCGAGCCGACTGTTCCCGACGCAGCCGACCCGAGCAAGAAGCATCTGCCAATGATGACCACCGCCGATATGGCTATGCGTTTGGACCCGGCGTATGAGGCGATCTCGCGCCGCTTTATGGAAAATCCGGCCGAGTTCGCCGATGCTTTTGCACGGGCATGGTTCAAGCTAACGCACCGCGACATGGGGCCGAAAGCGCGCTATCTCGGTTCGTTGGTGCCGGCCGAGGATCTGATCTGGCAAGATCCCGTTCCAGCGGGAACACGACTCGATGCCGGTGACGAAGCAACGCTCAAAGCGAAGATCCTCGCTTCTGGCTTGACTGTTTCGCAGCTAGTCTCGACGGCGTGGGCGTCGGCATCAACATTCCGCGGCAGCGACAATCGTGGCGGCGCAAATGGTGCTCGCATTCGCTTGTCGCCGCAGAAGTTCTGGGAAGTAAACAACCCGGTTCAGCTCGATCAGGTGCTCGGAGTGCTTGGCGGTATTCAGAGCGAGTTCAATGCCGGCGGAAAATCCGTCTCGATGGCCGATCTGATCGTCCTCGGCGGCTGTGCTGCGATCGAGAAAGCGGCGAAGGATGCCGGTCATGACGTTTCGGTGCCGTTCACGTCAGGACGCGGCGACGCGACGCAGGAGCAGACCGAGGTCGATTCGTTCAAGTATCTCGAACCGCAGGCCGATGGCTTCCGCAATTACAAGAAAGGCCACCACAAAACGCCAGCCGAGGAGTTGCTGGTTGACAAAGCGAATCTGCTAACGCTGACCGCGCCGGAAATGACCGTTCTTGTCGGCGGTCTCCGTGTTCTCGGAGCCAACTACGACGGATCGAATCACGGCGTTCTCACCTCGCGTCCGGGCCAGTTGACGAACGATTTCTTCACAAACCTGCTCGACATGAGCACGAAGTGGGAACCGTCCGGCGAAGCATACGAGGGACGTGACCGAAAGACCGGCGAAGCAGAATGGACCGGAACGCGAGTCGATCTCGTTTTCGGTTCGAACTCCGAGCTTCGCGCATTGGCTGAGGTCTATGCCTGTGCCGACGGCGGAGACAAATTCATCAAAGATTTTGTCGCCGCGTGGAACAAAGTGATGAACTTGGATCGATTTGATCTTGCTTAAGTTGGATCGATAATTGGGAAACTCGGCGGTTCGGGAACGGGCCGCCTTTTTTATTCGCTGGCGGATCCTGATTTCAACGATGTGTCGATCATATCTTTAAGGACATCTAGGTCAACATCTGCGAGCTTATTGACGTAGAGACATCCGACGCCGGTCTTATGCTTGCCGAGCCGTTCGAGAGCGGCCGCGTGTTTTCCAAGGCCGCCTATCAGATAGACTGACAGATTGGCCTTGCGCGGCGAGAAACCTATTTGGAGCCAATCGACTTCGCGGCCCGTAGCGGGACTCTTATATCTCTTATTTCCAAACCCAACGATCGAGCCGCCCCACATCTTCGGCTCCTCACCGCTCGCCCTTTTCATCATCTCCAAAAGCACAAAGCTGTCATTACGCTTTTGATTGTGCTCAATAGCGTTGAGGAACTCCTCCACACTGGCGGCGGTCGGTTTTGTTTTTATTTGGGCTAGTTTCGATTTCTTTTCAGCCATGAATTTCACACCCTTAGTGAACCGCGGAATGCGCGGGCTGCGTAATAAGATTCGGCACCGTTGTGATATGTGAAAACGCGGCCGAAGCGATAGTCGCCGAAGATGGCTCCGCCGAGCTGTCTGATGTCAGGAGGCGTTTCGAGCCAGCTCGAGGTTTTGAGGTCGAACTCACCAAGCTTTTGTAACTCCTTATATTCAGCTTCCGTTAAGATCTTGACGCCCATCGCGGCGGCCATCTCGAGAGCGCTCGTTGCCGGCTTATGTTCCTTTCTCGATTCCCAAGCTGTACGGTCATAACACAGGCTCCGGCGGCCTTTTGGGCTTTCCGGCGAGCAATCATAAAAGATAAACTCGCCGGTCGCTTTATCAAACGCGACAACATCCGGCTCGCCGCCGGTTGCTTCCATTTCACTGAGAGACCACAGTTTTGCGTGGTCGGCTTCCAGCTTTGCCTGCACGTCTGTCCACTCAATTCCTTTGTGACGCCGAGTGTTTTTCCCAAAACGCGTCCTTAACTCGTTGAGGAGTTCTTCGCGGTCTGTGGGTAACAACTCTTTCGTTTTATTCATATCTTAACCGTTGATCGTGAACGAAGACTGGCGCGGCAAAAACCATGTGGAGCCGCGGTCGAACCGTACTATCAGCATTGATTAGTGCCGGTGTAGTGTAGTCGCAGAGTTGTTTTCCCGTCGAATATCTCAAGAACCCCGCCCTTCCAGGTCATCTTCCATTTTTCAACCATACCATCGTCGGCGTTCACAGTCGTCAACGTGCTGCCGGACACTGTGTAAGATTTGCCTACCGCTCCAATAGTTCCGGCTCTTTGGGGAATTATCTCCCATCTACGGTTTTTGCAAAATTGGAAAACCGTGCCCGTGACGCCTTTGCCAAAGTCTATTTTCCAGGCAGTGCCGGGCAGTGAGGGGAACGCACCGGCCATTTTTGGCGTTAACGGTGTATCTTGTTTAGTTTTAGCTTCCGCTTCCATTTCGGTGGTTCCCAAGGGACGGATCCGGTCGTCGCTAATGGATTCGTCATAGCGGCTGTCGCGATTGTCGAAACGGACCTTGTAAAAGGCGCCTTCGACGGCGATGACTTTCGCCGAAAGCCAGGTGAAATTTGCGTTTTGCGCCTCGATCTGGTCGCCAACCTTGTATTTTCCGCTCGCCTTGATCGGAGCTTCGTTAATGGGGCGAATATTAACGGTATTGCATTCGTGTCCCGCCTTATACAACCCGCTCTTGTTGAATGAATCGAGTCTTACGCGGTAGAAATTGCCTGAGTTCTTGTTAGTATCATTCGGCAAAAATGGCACGACCGTTCCCTTTTCCCAGTCTCCCATCGAAGCCTTATCGCATTCCACACGGTCGCCCGGCTTGTATTTGGTGGCTTTGTTTATTGTGGCCGGGTCAGGCCCACCGATCGTACGAATGCGATCTGGCAACACCCACACGTCAAACATCGGATCGTAACCGTCGTAATGAACCTTGAATTCTCCGGGCTTGGTATCAATTACCTGGGCTTTGTACCACCTATCGCCGTCCTTTACCTCGACCTTGTCGCCGACCTTAAAATCCTCCTGTGCGAATGCGAGCGAGCTTGCCGCAAACATAAAAACCAGGGCGGCGATCACTGTGAACCCGATACTGCGCGACTCTATTTTGATCTGCTTTTTCATGAAAATGCTCCTATTTTCGAATTTCTAAAATTTTCTTCCGTATATTAATGCGACAATTACAGGAAAAACGGCTCAAAGAGTTTATTTTTTTCGAAGTTCGGGGCGAAATAAAAATAGGAAAGCCGCCGCGTTAGACGCCAACACGAGTTAAGCGGGAGCCCTGACAAGCATCTCAGGAACTCTTGTTTTTCTCGTCCATGAGCATCGGTTCCCAGAGTTCGATCTTGTTGCCGTCGGGGTCCATGATCCAGGCAAATTTGCCGTTTTCTTCGGAATCCGGGCCTTTGAGAATCTCGACGCCGTTTTGTTTTAGCTGGGCGAGGAGTTCGTCCATGTTATCAACGCGGTAGTTGATCATGAACGAGGACTCGCTAGGGCTAAACCATTTGGAGTCGGCGTTGGCCGTGCTCCAGACCGTGAGGCCGCCGTCCACGACCTTATCGTCGGTCCATTTCAATATCGAACCGCCCCAGCTCTCTAGGCTGATGCCGAGATTCTTCTCATACCACGCCGCGAGGTCCGCGCCCTTGCCCGCACTCTTAAAAAATACCCCGCCGATGCCCGTTACTTTTGCCATATATTTTTCTCCTCGTGGTCGTATCTTAACGCTTTCAGAATTTTCTAGCCACAGAGAACACAGAGACGCAGAGATTTTTCGGGAGCATGTTATAGATATGAACGTCGGTCAAACCTCATTTGCGATCGACAAAAATCTTACTCAGTGATCTCTGTGTTCTCTGTGGCGAAATTTCTTAAGGTCGAAGATTCTTCTATCGGTTAGGCGGCTTGGCGTCGAGAAACTCGTTGATCATCCGAACGATCGTTGGCATGCGGCCCATTAGGGTGACGTGGTTTGTTTTGGGGAGGATGGCGAGTCTTGATTCCGGGTGTGGGCGGATGTCGGCGTTCATGGATTGCAGCGGTCGCAATAGGTTGGGTCCTCTGATCTTTTGCCATTCGGATACAATTCTTCACTTTCGAATTGGCAATGCTGACAGGAAGAAATGTAGCTAAGTACTGAATTCGTCGCCGAACCGCAGAGGCCGCATTCAAGTCCTTTTTTGGCTCCCGTTACGCCGAAACCCGGCATTTCGCATTGAGGGCAGACAGACTTTATTCTCTGCACCAATTTCTCCGTCGCCTTTGCAATGACACCCATTCGAGATGGATTGTACATCGCCCGCATATCCGTTTCGACATACGCAGAATCGAACGCTGAATAAAGCCGCTGAAATGTCGATATCAATAGTTCACCGTCAGTGATACCTTTGTGGATCTCCGAGTTTTCGTCTTTTGCTTTGCGGACGATCAATCCGTGCGAGGGGAAACCTGCTTTTTCTGCAAATTCAAGCAGTTCATTCTCGCCTTGGATCTGGCTGCCATTGAAGTTAGTTGACGAACTTATTTCCCTGACGATGACCTCGATATTGTTTAGGGTGTCAATAAATATCAGTATCTCATCGTCAGCATTGATAAGGAACATCGAGGGATGAGGTCCGAACGAACCCTCGCTAGCGACGCCCAGATCACAGTCGTGTAGCTTAAAAGCCCCCAGCCACATTTATAGTGCCGTCGCGACCGGGGCGTGCTTGCGTTCGACATCGCCCCTGAAAGTTGCGAAGAGGTAC
>JANLTF010000256.1:0-12841 GCA_031362825.1 Acidobacteriota bacterium
CGGCCTTGCCGTAAGCTTGCAGGCGAAAGGCGGCGTGCGTCCCAGCCTTTTTACAAAGAGTTTATGCGTTTCGGTTTGAAAAAAATGGCCGAAGAGCATAAACTCATTTGTTTATTTCAAGTGACTTTTTCGGCTCTTATAAACGCATGACGAGTATTACCGCAGAGATAGTTGAGCAGCACGGACTCAAACCCGACGAATACGAAAAGATCAAACAATTGATGGGCCGCGAGCCTAACATTACGGAGCTCGGCGTGTTCAGCGTGATGTGGTCGGAGCATTGTTCGTACAAATCTTCGCGTGTGCATCTTAAACGTTTGCCCGTCACGGGCCCGCGAGTGATCGTGCCGCCGGGCGAGAATGCCGGTGTTTTAGATATCGGTGACGATTGGTGCGTGGCGTTCAAGGTCGAATCGCACAATCACCCGTCGTTTATTGAACCTTTTCAGGGCGCTGCGACGGGTGTCGGCGGTATATTACGTGACGTCTTTACAATGGGCGCGAGGCCGATAGCGGCGATGAATTCGCTCAGATTCGGGCCGCTTAATGATGCGAAAAATGGCAGCCGTAACAAGTCGATCCTAAAAGGCTGCGTCGAAGGCATCGGCCATTACGGCAACTGCTTTGGCGTGCCGACGGTCGGCGGTGAGGTTGTTTTTGACGAATCGTATAGCCTCAATCCGCTCGTCAATGCATTTGCTCTCGGCATCGTTCGCAAAGATCAGATCTTTTTTGGGAAGGCCGAAGGTATCGGAAATCCTGTGCTTTACGCCGGCGCCAAGACCGGCCGCGATGGCATTCACGGAGCGACGATGGCCTCGGCGGAATTTGATGACGAAGCTTTGGAAAAACGCCCTACTGTTCAGGTTGGCGACCCATTTCTCGAAAAACTCTTGCTCGAGGCCTGCCTCGAAGCAATGCGGTCAGGAGCGATCGAGGGAATCCAGGACATGGGAGCCGCCGGACTGACAAGTTCATCCGTCGAAATGGCCGCTCGTGCCGGAAACGGTATCGAACTCGATATAACCCTCGTGCCGCAGCGTGAAACCGGAATGACCGCCTACGAAATGCTGCTGAGCGAATCGCAGGAACGCATGCTTATCGTCGCCAGAAGCGGCCGCGAGAAAGAGGTCGTTGACATCTTTAACAAATGGGACCTTGACGCCGTTGTCATCGGAAAAGTGGTCGAAGGCGACCGCCTCAAGATCGTCCACAACGGCGAACTCATGGCAGATCTGCCGGTTCTCGCACTCACTGACGAAGCTCCGAAATATAATCGGCCAATGGCCGCTGCAAGTCCCAAGCCGCAAGTCCCAAGCCGCAAGTCTTTGGATCTTGTCGCTCATAACTCGGAACTCAAAACTCCGAACTCCGAACTGGCGTTAAAAAAACTTCTCTCCTCAACCAATATATGTTCAAAGCGCTGGGTCTATGAACAGTACGATTCGATGGTGCGGACAAATACGGTCGTCATGCCCGGAGCGGATGCGGCCGTTGTGCGTGTTAAAGAAACCCGCCGTGCGATTGCAATGTGTCTCGACGGCACGGGGAAATTTACGGCGATAAACCCACGCGAAGGGGCAAAGCTCGCTGTAGCTGAGGCGGCACGTAACGTCGTTTGCGTCGGAGCCAAACCGATTGGCGTGACGAATTGTCTTAACTTCGCCTCGCCCGAGCGGCCTGAGGTAATGCGGAGTTTTTCGGAGGTTGTCGACGGCTTTGCGGAAGCGTGTATTGCGTTTGATTCGCCGATCGTGTCGGGCAATGTGTCGTTTTACAACGAGACGGACGGCAAGGGGATCTTGCCGACACCGACGATCGGCATGGTCGGCCTCATCGAAGACACGCGCAAGATCATCACGCACGGATTTAAGAATAGTGGCGATATCATTGCCGTTCTCGGCGTCACAAAAGATGATCTTGCGGCCAGCGAATACGCCCAAACGATCCTCGGCCACACAACTGACGAACTCATTGCAAACGGCCAAATGCCGCAGGTCGATCTCGCACAGGAATGCCTTGTCCAAGACACGCTTCTCAAATTGGCTGACGAAATGCTCCTCAATTCTGCCCACGATTGCTCCGACGGCGGTCTCGCCGTTACGATCGCGGAAAGCTGCTTTTCTTCGCTCAACAGAAATGCAATCGGTGCAAAGATCGAACTGGAAGGATCGGCTCTTTCATCCGAATCGCAACTCTTTGGCGAAAGCCCTTCGCGCATAGTCATTAGTTTTGATCCCCAAAATACGGATGCTGTGCTTGCGATAGTGAACGATTGCCCACTCGAGACGATCGGCACGGTAGCGGCTAACTCCCTTGAAATTTCGATCAATGGTGAAACGAAGATCTCACTTTCCGTTAGAGAACTCGAATCCTCGTGGAGCGATTCGCTCGAGAATATCCTTGAAAACTAGTTTGGACATCTCAGGTACATTTGCAAAAAAATGACCGCCGGCGTTTATATCCACATTCCGTTCTGCAGATCGCGTTGCTCGTACTGCGATTTTGCGACCGATGTATATCGCAGCAATGATGCGGTCGAGCGGTATGTAACGGCTCTGGAAAGCGAAATTTCAAATTTCGAATTTCAAATTTCAAATTCCGCGAACAACCACATTGATACGATCTACCTTGGAGGAGGCACGCCGTCGCTTCTCGCTCCGAAGCAGCTTGAATCCGTCCTGTTTGCCCTTGATTCAAAATTCAGCATCGATCAGTCCGCTGAGATAACTATGGAAATGAATCCGGCGACGGTTACTCCGGAATCTCTGAGTGCCTTTCGCACGCTTGGTGTAAATCGTGCGAGTTTTGGCGTGCAGACTTTTGACGATCGAGCGCTCAAATTGCTCGCACGCGGGCACGATGCGAATGACGCGAGGGCTACATTCAGGATGCTTCGCGAAGCGGGTTTCGATAACATCAGCTTTGACCTGATCGCCGGTTTGCCGTGGCAAATCCTAAAAGCGTGGGAAAGTAATCTGGATGAGGCGATCGCGATGTCGCCCGAGCATTTGTCCCTGTACCTACTTGAGATACATGAAGGCACGCCGCTCGCCGAACAAGTCCGAAGCAAACGCCAGCCACAGCCTGACGCCGAACTCGGCGCCGAAATGTACGAGATGATGCTTGATCGCCTCGTCGCCGCTGGTTACGAGCAATACGAGATATCTAACTTCTCGCGACCCGGATTCGAATCCCACCACAACTCAAAATACTGGACACTCGAGCCTGTATTTGGTTTCGGTGTATCGGCCCACTCGTTTGATGGGCGCCAGCGGTACGCAAACGAACGCGATACGGCGAAATTTGTTTCCATGGTGGAAACTTCAGGTTCTGCCGAGGTGCACCGCGAAGACATAGATCTGGCATCGGAGTTTGCATTTCTCGGACTGAGAATGGAACGTGGAATCGATTTGGGTGAGTATTCGCAAAGGTTCGGTTTCGATCTCGTCGTGAAATACAGAGACGAGATCGAACGACTGAACGAAGACGGCCTCGTTGAGATCGAACGTGCAAAAATAAAGCTCACCCGAAAGGGCAAGCTTTATTCGAACGAAGTTTTCGCTGTGTTTGTCTAGTTGATCCGCTTAATACGGCCATCGAGGACCGGTGAGATCGTAGCATTTGGCGATGATTTGATCGCTGCCTCGAACATGTCCGAATCCTTCGGTGCCTTTGCGGCGTCAGTCAACACTTTACCTTCCTTGAACATCGTATAGCCATCGCCTGAGCGTGATACCAGAAAATCGGACGTCGCGACCGTATACGATTTGGCCTCGTCGAGCGGCTTTCCGCCGACGGTAACGGAAACTATCCGGCTGCCGGCAGGCTTTGTCGTGTCATATTCAAACCGAATGCCCGAAACCTGCGGAAAACGTCCGGGCTCGCTGTCTTCGCCGGCGCCACTGCGGGCCACGCCGTGTTCGAGGATCTGCTTTAAGACCTTGCCGGTCATCTCGACCTTTACGATCGGATTGTTGAACGGCAATATCGACAGCACATCGCGTTTCGTCAGTACGCCAGGCTCGTATGTCAGATCCGCACGGATCGAGCCGCCATTCACAAAACCGATATCAGCTCCGGCCGCATTGCGGTACGCATCAGCGACAAAATTGCCGATATTCGTCTCTTTTTGTCGATTCGAGTGCGACAGCGCGTCGAGTTGCACCGATGTCGCCCCGATCTGGACGGCAAGCTGTTCGAGCAGGCCGCGGTATTTGTCGGTGACCGAGACAAATTCGGGTGCATCGGCTATCTTGTCCGTGACGGGTATGATGGCCCAATCGAGACTCAGAAACTGCTTGGTCGCCACGTCAAAATTCAGATTGAATTTGCCCATTTCACGTGCGTCGGCGGTCATTTTGAAGATCGGCGTGCCATTAGACGATGATTGAAGCAGCGAATGCTCATGGCCGCCCAGAATAAGGTCAAATTGGGCACATTTGGCCAGTTCCTTGTCCTGTGTCATCGAAAGATGTGTCAGGCCGATGACGGCATTCACCTTCGACTTTTTCCGCATTTCTTTGACGAGTTTTTTTGCGACACTGCAGTAATCAGTAACGGTCAGGCTATCTTCCATCGACGAGGTTTGCTTTGTTTCTGGCAGCAAAAATCCGACGATACCGATCCGGATACCGCCGATCTCTTTGACCACGAATGGCGGCGTGTCGGCAAAGATCTTGCCGGTTTTAGTGTCGATCACGTTCGCTCCGAGCCACGTGAATTTTGACTCTTTCATCCGGGCGAGCAGATCCGGTGTTTTGATGTCGAACTCGTGATTGCCAAACACGGCGTAGTCGAGTCCAAGCGCGTTCCAGGCGTCGATCATCTGCGCGCCTTTGTATGTTCGGGTCTCGACCGACGGCGAGACCGTATCGCCGCCGAGCGTGAATATCGTATTCGGATTCTCCGCGATAGCTTGTTTCTTGAGAGTCAAAAGCCTCGCAAGGCCGCCCTTTTTACCGCCGTCGACCGGTGCGAACTGATAGACATCATTTACATGCAATATGGTCAGACGAATATTTTGGCCGAATGCGAATGACGAAAGTATCAGTACAAAAATTCCTATCGCTGATCGTTTTAACATAGATACCGCCTTATGCCGGAGTTCCGGTTTTCAAATGCGTTCTGGCTTCCCAGATCTCAGGGAAAAATCTCTTGGTGAGCGTGGTCATTAGATAACCGACACCTTCGCTGCCGCCGGTGCCGCGTTTCATTCCCAGCATTCGTTCGACCATCAGGACATGGTGATATCGCCAGAGCGAGATGTTTTCGTCGTGGTCGATCAAGAGGTCCTGCATGATAAATAGATCGGCGTTCGGCTCAGGGTGCGTCAGGATCTCGACGATCGATGCGACCTTTTCGTCATGGTCGGCGACTGCAAATCCCTTCTGGCTGAGCAAGGCCCAAAACGCATCGCCGAGGCTCGGCTGGTGAAAACGCTCTTTCAAACGCAGATATGCGTACTCGTCAAATTTGAAAAATTCGAGGATCTTTTCGTCCTTTTGCCCTGAGATAAACTCGACCTCGCGAAACTGCATCGACTGAAAACCGCTGGCCGGATTGAGCTTATCGCGAAACTCGAGAAACCCGATTTGGGCCATCGATTCAAGAATGTGTATCTGCGAAACAAGAACTTTCTCGATCGCGGTCACGGCCCTGAGGCTGTGATTTACGCGAAACGGCCGTCCCTCGCCGAGCCATTTTATTGTTGCGTCTAGTTCGTGCAGTATCTGTTTGAACCACAATTCGTAGGTTTGGTGAACAACGATAAACAGCAATTCGTCGTGACTGGTCGGTTCCGAGAGCGTTGTCTGTAGGTCGATGAGCTGCGGGACTTTGAGATATTCGTTGTAGGAAAGAAGGGCGTTTTTACCGTATTCGTTTGCCATGTTTGAGGGGTCGCTATGAACGTAAAAGTAAGCTTTATCTTCTGTTATAGCCGAATTTATGTCAATTTTCCCCTATTTGTTGAAAATATTGGTAAAACCTCTTGACACAACCGTCCGTATTCGTTAAATTCTCCTTCGTCAATCAAAAAACACTCTCGAATTTACCCTACTATCTTGCAGTTTAAGATTAGTACCGACGCAGACGAAGTTAATGACTAGTTTGCCTTGCTGGTCGGTAAATTCTCCTGACCGTGAGCGTCCCCGTTGATTGCTTTACTTGGATGGCTGAATGAACGCCGGACAAGAATTTTGTATTACGTTTGCAGTTTTAGGAGGAATTACACAAAATGCCAAAAGCAATAGGCAAGGTCAAATGGTTTAACAACGCCAAGGGTTACGGATTTATCGAACAGCCCGGCGAACAGGACATTTTTGTTCATTATAGTGCTATCACGGGGGACGGCTACAAGACCCTGATTCAGGGCCAGGATGTCGAGTACGAGGTAACAAATGGCCCCAAGGGGCCGCAGGCTGAAAATGTTGCAACAGTAGCAGAATAGTCCCGCCAATTTATCCGACTGAAAATTGCTATCCGCAGACGAAAGTCTTCGGGCAGTTTTTTCGTACCGACCAACTAATCTAATTAGAGAAAAAAATCACAATTCCTCCTAACTTCCTCTATACTTATAATCATTCTAAATCTAGTGAGATTACCTGTTAATAGAACAGGTCGATTTTAGAGGATTATAAGTCAACCGCCTTCCTAAATTAAAGGACGCGTTCCAAAACGAACAGGGCTGGGTGCCTGTTTATTACTTATTCGATGCCGCGGGCAAACTTAAATCGCGTGCCGCCGGCGAATTCGGCGTTAGCGTGCTGGCAACGGCATTAGACAAAATGTTCGCGACGCAAACCGCCGCTGCCTAAGCAGAAACACGACCAGTATAGGGAGTGTGTACCGGAAGACAATAAACCATAGATAGACATGGATAAGCCCGGATCGTATTGCCGATCATATCCGTGTCTATCTGCATTTATCTTTGGTTCAATTTCCTAAAATGAAGCGAGATTTGCCAGGACCCAATACATAATAAATACGCTCGAAAAGATAGAGAGGACCAAGAGAACCGCGAGCAAAAGCATGAGGCCTATGACAGAAACATAATCGCCCGTAGTGCCCTTGCCGTGGCCTGCGGCACGCGTCCGGATGAGATCCATGTTCTGCTGGTTCGCTTTCCACACAAAATCAAAAGCGTCGCCGATAAACGGCACCATACCGACCACATAATCCAAACCAAGATTAAATGCCATCCTAACAAGCGTGATTTTCGGCACGCCGTAGCGGACACCGGCGAACAGGATATAAAGCGAAGGCAAAAACGTCAGCGTGTCGCCGACATTCGGTATCAAACCGATCAACGCATCGAGCCCGAACCGCCACCCAACGCCCGGCACGCGAAACAATCCGTCCAGATAATGCGACAGATCATCCAGCCCCTTCTCGACCTCGATCTGTTTTTGAATATCAGCCATAAAGAGATTTTTGCCACAGAGACCACGGAGATCACAGAGATTCCAAAGCAATTTATCGACGCCGGAGGTGTCGCATGTTTATAGAACCATTGGTTAATAATAAAGATGCGACCCCGGCCGGGGTCGTACCAACATTTGCGATCTTCGGTTCTATAAACGTTTGATCCCGCCGGGATCATTTTAGTCTTTTGCTTTTTGTGCCTTTTCGCGGCAATCTACCTCCCACAACAGTAACTTTCAGGATCTTATCGCCCCTCACGATGTTGTCCACGATCTTCATTCCCGCTTCATCGACGAGGCCAAATACCGTGTAGCCGCCATCGAGGTGCGGCTGCGGGCTGTGCGTGACGAACCATTGCGAGCCGCCGGTATCTTTGCCGGAGAGGGCCATGCCGACCGCTCCGCGATCGTAACCGAGCATATTTACCTCGCATCGGATCGACCAGCCCGGGCCGCCGTTGCCGTCGCCGCGAGGGTCGCCGTCCTGCATTACAAAATTAGGCACGACACGATGCACTTCGAGCCCGTTAAAATACCCGGAACGTGCGAGTTTCACCCAATTGTCCACCGTTAGCGGTGCTTCCTCAGGATCAAAAACGATCGTGAACGAACCTTTCTCGGTCGTCAAAACCGCCTTGACCGAGCCATTCTTCCGCGACAAGGCCCGTCGATAATCGAGATCGGAATTCAGCAATTGGCCGAGCTTGGTCCCAAACGCCGACAAATATGACTGCACCTGATCCTGTTTCTTCTCTCTGGCCATCTTTACCATCAGCGGAATTCCCGGCGAAGTTTTTTCGAGTTCTTTATCGTCTAACAGTTCGAAAACTTTCTTGCGAACCAGATAATCACGCGAATTCAGCGCCATCAGCAGCGAACCGGTCGCTGCTTTCTTATCTAGCTTTGCGAGAGCGTCGAGTATCGCGAGCATCGCATCGTTGTAAAGTTTGTCCTTGAGTATTGAGACCGTAAACGCCTTTTCGAGGGAAGCGAAATTCTCTTTTGTCAGCGGCCGTTCGCCTATTAGTTCGGCGGCGGCGGTTCGAATGAAAACGTCTTCGTTCGCCAACTGGCCGCGCAAGATCTCGTCCAGATTGTCCGGCTTGAGTGCGGCGAGCGAACGCGTCAGCTCAGGCATTGCCCGCAGCATCTTTGCCTGATCTTTCGCCTTTACGCCGCTTGCCATGCCTGAGACAAACCGCGTCAGCTTCTCACCCGCCTGAGCGTTCAAACCGTCGTTCTTTGCCGTAGCGATCTCTGCCATCCCTTGTCCATAGGCCGCCGCCGCGTTCGGATCGGAATACATAAAGACCGGCTCCGCGTCCTCGGCTAAATAGGTCTTCGGCGCAACACGTGCAAACGCGACCTCGGTCTCCGACGACGCATAACCATCGACCACACGAAGTTTGCGCAGGAACGCAATTGCCTTTTCATTTTCCGAATTCGGTATCAAACGCCCAAGCGCCGTCGCGACCTCAAGCAACTCGCTATTCTCAACCGGCTTGCGAAACTTCGACTTCCCGCGAATCGCGAGAAGAGCCTCGCCGCGTTCGATCAGCTTGTCCGCCGCCTTCGCGTCTTTCAGCCCAGCAACCGCCCGGATCGCCGAAACCCGCACTCGCGAATCGATGTCGGTCGTAGCGGCTTTCAACAATAACTCAATCGCATCCTTATCCTCCGCCGCCCCGAGAGCACGGGCGACGTTAGCCCGCGCAGCTCCGTCCGGTTCGCTTACGATCATTTTCCGCAATGTTTCGTTCGCATTTTTGGCACGAAGGCGCGTAAGAGTATTCGCTGCGTCGGTGCGGACCCGTACGTCTGAATGGGTGAGAAATTTTGCGACTACAACATCTGCTCCTTCGGGGCGCGAACGAAGGATCGCGGTCATGCCCAAAGCAAAGAATGCCCGGTCGGTGCGCGGCATCTTGTTCGCCCAGTCCATTTTGCTGCTTTCTACGCTTTCGAGGATCAGCTTGCCAAGCTTTTTTGAATCATCCTCTTTCGGATTCGCTCCGACAATCTTTCCCGCGGCCTCTACCAGATTCATCGCAAGTCCGAGTTCTTTGGGACGACCTTTACCATTCAACATCAAATCAAGGCCTCTTTCGATTGCCGCCGCCCCTTTGATCGATTCGATCTCGCCGATTGCAAATGCTGCCGTCGCTGCGGTCTCGCCGTCATTTTCTATCAGCTCCGTCAACGCCGGCAACGCACGAAGATCCCCGATCCGCCCCGCCGCGAGCGCCGCCCGGTTGCGTATCTCAGCATTCGGCGACTTCAAAAACCTTTCAAGAACGCTGTCAAATCTCCGGGCGTCTTCAGCCTTCGTGATCTGCACCAGCGTATTCAAAGGAACCTGAGCATTGACGCCAAGGCAGATCGTAAAAATAAGAGCGAAAGTAAGCAAAATATGTCGTTTCATAGAGTTTCCCTGATTCTAGCCGACTGCCGGAGCAACACCAAATAACGTCTTAATTACGTCCAAAGGTCCCATTGTTAATAGGAAGGAATCGGCCACTAGGGGACGAGCATCACCTGTCGAGGTGTGAAATATTAAGGAACCGTCGAGCACGCAGCGACCTTCGCCTTTTTAATTCGCACAGGCTTTTCCGGCTTTTCTTCCACGACCGTCGCTTTGTTGATCGCATCGACCACTTCCATTCCTTTCGTGACGCGGCCAAAGGCTGCAAATTTTCCGTCAAGATATGGCGCGTTTGCGACCAAGATGAAAAAATCGCTGCTCGCGGAATTTGGTTCGTCACCGCGTGCCAACGAGAGGACGCCCCGTTCGTGAAGTATCTTGTTTGGCTCGTCCGGGACCTTTCGCGTTGCTCGCAATGCCAAGGGCCGCGTGACGCCGCCTTCGCGGGACCAGAGATGCCCGCCCTGTATGACAAATCCCGGAACGACGCGGCTAAACGTCGTCGTATCGAGCAAACCCGTAGCCGCGAGATTAAGAAAATTCCGCACGGATTCGGGCGCGCTTTCGGGATAGACCTCGATCTCGATCAGGCCGGTTTCGGTGTCGAACGAGACGCACTGTGCGGCCATCGTCTTAACATCTGCCTTATCAAAAGGCTCTGTCTTTGGTTCTTCATGCTTAGGCGTCGGCCGCGGATTGGCCTTCGGAGTTTCCTTTGCAACGGGCGTCGGCGTGGGAACGCTGGCGTTCCCTTGCGAAAAAACAAGGCCCGCGGCGAGCATAATAATTATCGGTATGAAAGCGGTTTTCTTTAACATCGGTTCGTTTTGATGTATTTTCAAATAGATCGGTTTATAAGTAAAGCAATCTTTGGAGTTCAACAACTATGCGCATCGTCTCGTCGTTTCTTTTCGTCATCGCAACATTCACTTTTACCTTCGCCCAACGCGAACTCGGCGTGCGGCCGACTGACACGGGCGGGCCGTTGATGTTTGAACAGGCAGTGTTTGATGTGCAGGACTACGACATCACGCTCGGTGTCGATCCGAGTGCAAAATCGATTACTGGGACGACCGTCATGACGGCCCGAACGGTCATTCCGACCAACGTCATCCTGCTCAATCTCGACATGCCCTTTACTATCAGTAAGGTGACCGAGGGCGGCAATGAGGTGAAATATCGCCACGACAAAGACGGGAAGATCTGGATCTGGTTCCCGACAACTAAGCAGGTTGGCGAAGAGATCAAAACGAGCATCACTTACGCAGGCACGCCGCGGCTCGCTCCGCGGGCCCCGTGGATCGGCGGATTTATGTGGGAGAAAACGCCGAACGGTGCCGATTGGATATCGGTCGCTCTGCAAAATGACGGAGCCGATCTGATGTTCCCTTGCAAAGATCATCCGTCCGACAAACCGGCAACAGCGTCGATGCACATCACCGTTCCCGACCCGCTGGTTGCGACAGGACCTGGCAAACTCGAGAGCACAAAGAAGAACGCAAACGGCACCTCGACCTACAACTGGCGAATGACAAATCCGATCAGCAATTACTCGCTCGTTTTCAACGCCGCTCCGTACAAGCTGATCGAGGACAGCTACAAATCGATCACCGGCGAGACGATGCCGATACATTTCTACATCCTTCCCGAAAGTTTTGACAAAGGTGCGGGCCTGATCGCTGAACAGAAAAAATACATCGCATTCTTCGAAAGATATCTCGGGCCGTTCCCTTTTCGTGCGATCAAGGTCGGCATTGTCGAAACACCGCACCTCGGCATGGAACACTCGACCAACATTGCGTACGGCAACAAATTCAAGTACAACAAGGACGGCACCGACTGGCTCTTGCTGCACGAATACGGCCACGAATACTGGGCCAATCTCGTCACCGCCAGCGACTGGCGTGATTTCTGGATCCACGAGGGATTCCAGTCGTACATGGACACGCTCTACGAAGAACACCTTCACGGCCAGGAAGCCTACATCAAAGCAATGACCGGTCGCGCCAGAGGCTTTAAGAACAAACAGCCCGTCGCCCCGCGTGAACCAAAGATCGCCTATCAGGTCTATATGTCCGAGCCTGATTACCTAAATTCCGACGGCGACATCTACGGCAAAGGCGCTTATTTTCTTCACACTCTAAGGTATCTGATCGGCGACAAAACCTTCTTCGCCGCCCTCCGCCACATGGCATACCCGACCAAGGAAATGGAATCCTACACCGATGGCCGCCAGGGACGCCTCGTCAACACCGACGATTTCCTCACCATTGCTGAGAAAGATTCGGGAATGGAACTCGACTGGCTCTTCGAAATGTACCTGCGCCAGCCGAAACTGCCGAAATTGCTGATCAACAATTTTCAACTCGAAACCGCAAGCCCGTCAAACTCGATGACGCTGCAATGGGAAACCCCAAACAACATGCCGTTCCCAATGCCGATCGATGTCGAGATCAACGGTAAGATCCACCGCGTCGAAATGAAAGACGGCAAAGCAACGATCAATTATACTGGAGCGCCACCGGTCGTCGATCCGAAAGGCTGGGTTTTGAAAGCTCAATAAGCTGATGCTAAGAATATTGTCGTGGAATATGGCTCATCGTTCCGAACTTTGGCGCTCGCTGGCAACAACCGGAGCAGATGTAGGACTGTTGCAAGAAGCGTGTGAGCCTCCGCATGATATGAGTTCGATCCTCGATCTCGACGACGAGCTTTGGATAACTGAAGGAGCCAAACAACGACGATGGCGGACTGCGGTTGTCGGGTTGAACGACAACGCAAAAATACAACGATTAAAATCTCATCGTCTGTTTGAGGTAAAAGACGGCGATTTTGGAGTAACCCGTCTTGGAACCATTGCGGCTGCACATGTAAATGATCCGCACACATCCGAAATATACACTCTAGTTTCGATGTATTCCCTTTGGGAAAAACCGCATTTATCAACAGGTAGTAGTTGGATATATGCGGACGCATCTGTTCATCGATTGATTTC
>JANLTF010000273.1:0-7340 GCA_031362825.1 Acidobacteriota bacterium
ACGCCAACGGCAAGGACATAAACCGTGCCGAGGCCGTCGGCAACGCCGAGCTATACATTGAACCGCTAAAAGCGGCAAGTGAAAATTACCGCACGACGATAAACGCTGCAAGGTTCGATTGCGAATTTTATCCGACCGGCAACAACGCCAAGAACTGTGTCGGTTCGAGGAAGACAAAAACGGTTCGTGTGCCGACTGTTGCCGCCGAAGGACGCGGAACGCAGACTTTGACGGCAGATCAATTGAACGCCAGTTTTTCCGAATCGACCAAAGACGTCGAGCGTCTCGATGCGACCGGCAACGCCAAATTTACCGAGCTCGAACGCAGTGCGATCTCGTCTCAGATGTCGTTTACCCAGGCCGATGCTGTTGTACGACTTCGCGGCGGCACGCCGACCGTTTGGGATGCAGGCTCGCGCGCTAAGGCTACTGAGATCGATTGGGATTCGCGCAATCAGCGTACGCAAATGCGGGGCGGCGTTAGCGCGACTTATTACAGCCGAAAAAGCGGCGGAGATGCGACGCCTTTCGCGAGTGGTGACAAGCCTGTTTTTGTAACGTCCGACACAGCCGATTTTGATCAAAACGCGGCGAGCGCCACGTTTACCGGCAACGCACGCGGTTGGCAGGACAACAGCTACGTTCGCGGCGACCGTCTGTACATACTAGAGCGTGAAGGCAAATTCAACGCCGACGGCAATGTCCAAAGCGTTCTCTACGACGCGAAACAAAAGATCGGCGGAAAGGAAAGCTCGGTGCCTGTATTCGTCACGTCAAGAACGATGAACTACGACAGGAAGGCGCGCCTTCTGCAATATCGTACCGATGTCGATGTCCGTCAGGGCACTGACCGCATCACTTCGGCCAGCACTGACGTTTACCTAAGCGACAAGAACGAGGTTCAAAAAACGATCGCCGAGACGAATGTGGTAATCACTCAGCCTGGTCGCCGTGTCGTTGGCGATTGGGTACAATACACTGCGGACAACGAGGTTGCGATCATTCGCGGCAATCCGGCGTCCGTCACCGACGCCGAAAACGGCGGCTCGCAAAGCAGCGAGATCACGGTGTATATGCGGGAGAACCGCTTCGTTGGTAACGGTAAAACAAATAAGAATACGACGGGACGCACGAAGACCGTCTATAAGGTCAAGCCCCAGTAATCAATGACAGAGCACGTGAGCGACAACGCCAACGGAAATTCGGCACCCGACATCGAAGGTTCTCTTGTGGGCCATTACCTGCAAAAGACCTACGGCGGGCGACGCGTTGTTGACGATGTAACGATACACGTCGATCGCGGTGAAGTTGTCGGGTTGCTAGGGGCGAATGGAGCGGGAAAGACGACGACGTTCTATATGATCGTCGGACTAGAACGGACCGAGAAAGGCTCGATCACCCTCAACGGCCGCGACGTTACTTCGCTGCCGATGTATCTGCGGGCTAGGCTTGGAATGGGCTATCTCCCGCAGGAACCATCTATCTTCCGAAAAATGAGTGCCGAGCAGAACATTCTCGCCGTACTCGAAACAATGAAAATGTCGCGGACCGACCGGTTCGCCCGTCTCGACGAACTTCTCGAGGAATTCGGTGTCGAACACGTCCGCCGGATCCGCGGTGATTCGCTGTCAGGAGGCGAACGCCGCCGCGTAGAAATTGCCCGCTGCCTCGCGACGAATCCGCAGTTCATCCTGCTTGACGAACCATTCGCCGGTATCGATCCGCTGGCGATCGACGACATTCGCGAGATCATTCTCTATCTCAAAAAACAGGGCATTGGCATCCTCATTACCGACCATAACGTTCGCGAAACACTCGGGATCACGGACCGGGCTTACATCTTGTCCGACGGTAAGATCTTGCGTTCCGGCAGCCCTGACGATCTGGTCAGCGACGCCGAAGTTCGCCGTTTGTACCTTGGCGAAAGATTCACACTTTAGGTACAGGCACGCTTTCCATTTGCGCTCCAAACTCGTTATAATTCGAAGTTAGGAACAGTATTTGCTTGTTTCGGCTCTCAAATGCCGAAAACGTCGTGCCTGATCCGAATATGTCATCTTTAAGGCTCACTCATCAGCTTCAGCAAAGGATGGTTCTCACGCCGCAGTTACGGCAGAGGATCGAGATGCTGCAGATGACAACGCTCGAACTGAGTGAATTGATCGAGCAGGAAATGGTGACAAATCCGATCCTCGAAGAGGTCCAGCCGGGCGACGAAGTCCAGGAAATCTCAGACAATATTCTCGATCAAAACTCCGACGGGCACGACGCGGAATTTGAGAACGGCAACGATCCCGGCTCTAACGCGGTGCAGGATGCTGAGCTCAACTATGCCGACGCCGAGCCGTTTTCGGCTGACGTTCCGACCGAGAACGGATTTGACGAAGCAACCTCGGCGGAGCTCAGTGGCGATGAAGATTCGTTCGGTGAATCGTCTGATTCGTTTGATGAGATCGATTACGGAAGAGAATTTCAGGACTATTTAGATCCCGGATATAAGACCCAGGAGATCGAATACAAAGAGGACGCACCGAGCTTTGAGCAATTCCTAACTCATTCGCCGAACCTGAGCGAGCATCTCGAATGGCAGCTTAATCTGATGACGGTCGCACCGCACGTTGAAGAGGCTGTTCTCCAGATCATCGGCAATCTTGACGAAGACGGCAGATTGACCGTGCCGCTCGAAGAGATCGCCGAACTAGGCGTTTGTGCGGTCGAAGATGCGGAAGAGGCTCTTCAACTGGTTCTCAATCTAGATCCCGTTGGCTGCGGTGCCCGCAACGTTCGCGAATGCCTGATCGCCCAACTCGCCGCCAACGGTCACGCCGAGAGCCTCGCGACGACGCTCGTCCGCGACCATTTCGAAGACCTCACGCCGCATCGTCTGCAGCATCTCGCCAAGGCAACCGGCGTTGGCATGGAAGTCCTTGACGAGGAGATCAACAAGGTCCGCGAACTCGACCCGTATCCCGGCCGCCGCTTCGCCTCAAAGGACGCAATGTACGTTGCCCCTGAGGTTTATATCGAGAAGGTTGACGACGAATATTTGGTTTATTTTGTTGATGACGGCAGCCCGCGTTTGCGGATCAGCCCGACCTATCACAAACTTGTTGATCAGCCCGACACGACAAAGGAAACAAAGGATTTTATTAAGGAAAAGGTTCGCTCGGCTGTCGATCTGCTTCGCAATATCGAGCACCGACGACAGACGATCTACCGCGTCGTTGAATGCATCGTTGACCGTCAACGCGACTTTCTCGACAAAGGCGTCGAGCATATCAAACCAATGATGCTCAAAGACGTTGCCGAGGATATCGGCATGCATCTGTCAACAATTTCACGTGTCGTAAATCGCAAATATGCCCACACGCCCCAGGGCGTCATCGAACTTCGGCGCTTTTTTAGCGAAGGCATGATGAACGAGGACGGTGAGGAAGTTTCGACTCGCATCCTCAAACTCAAGATCAAGAAAATGATCGAAGATGAGGACACCAAGAACCCGATGACCGATGACGAGATCGCAAAGGTTCTGATCAAAGACGGCGTCAAGCTGTCACGCCGAACGGTCGCGAAATATCGTGACCAAATGCAGATTCCGGGTTCCCGTGAACGGAAAACAATGATCTAAAAAGGGAAATTATGAAAATAGAATTCACAGGCCGCCACATCGATGTTACACCCGCACTTCGCTCGCACGTTGAAACTCATTTCGAGCGTTTCGAACAGCTTTTTGACGGAAAACCGGCGACGACGCACGTCATCATCGAGGTCGAACGCGGCATTCACCGCAGCGAGATCATCGTCAAATGGATGAACGACGTCCTGACCGCCAAATCGACTGATTCCGATATGTACAAATCGCTTTCGATGTCGGTCGATAAGATCGAAAAACAGGCACGCCGTCTGAAAACCAAGATCATCGACAAATCGCACAAGGCGACAAAGGCCGCTCTGATCTCGCCGGAACTGGCAACCGAGGCGGAATAGTTTTGATATTTGGAAATGCCCAATCGTGCGATCATCCACGGCTGCCTCGTCGCGATCGACTGTGTTGGCGTATTGATCGTTGGTGAAGCGGGCGTTGGGAAAACGGCCGTATCTCTCGAGCTCGAACGTCTCGGCCATAATTTCATCGCCGATGACGCGGTGCTGATTCGCCGGATCTATAACCAGATAATTGGCTCGGCTCCGCCGGAAACCGCTGGACGCTTGGCTGTACGAGGTATCGGGATCGTCAAACGCATACCGAAAGGTTCGGAATTGTCTTGCTCGATCGATCTTGTTGTTCAATTGGCCGAGGTCAACAAAACATTGCCCGAAATGCGGATTGACGAGATGCTAGATGGAATCCCCAGAACGCGTCTTGACGTGAGCAAATCGACCGCAAGACAGATCGAAGCGATCGCACTCAAGATGGATGGCGAATCGTAATCAACATTCTATGGCCAGCAGACGAAAACACGACTCGGAACTTCCGCCGCTGATAATTATCACGGGGCTGAGCGGCTCCGGCATGAGTTCGGCAACGGACGCGTTTGAGGATCTAGGCTATTTTTGTGTCGATAACTTGCCTCTGACAATGGTCTCGACCTTTGGCCGCCTGATGGTTTCGACCGAAGACAAACCAGCGGCAATTGAGAAGGCCGTGCTTGTGATCAATATCCGAGAGCGTCATTTTCTCTCGGAGTTTTCATCAGAACTTAAAAAACTTTCGAAGAAGAAACTCGTTCCGTTCATCGTTTTTTTTGAGGCCTCGGATGAAGTCCTACAGCGACGTTTTTCCGAGACGCGGCGTCCGCACCCGGCGGATGACAGTAAAGGTCTGATCACAGCGATACGTACGGAAAAGCGTGCGCTCACGGACGTTCGGCGGATGGCAGATCTGATCATTGACACCTCCGAACACACGGTTCATACGCTGCGGCGTCTTATCGTACAGAAATTTAGCGGCAGGGAAGACGGCAAACCGCTGCAGGTCGAGGTCATTAGTTTCGGGCACAAATACGGCAACCCGCGAAGCGTCGATCTGCTTTTCGATGTCCGGCATTTGCCTAATCCGTATTTTGATAAAGAGTTAAAGACGGTGCCGGGCGACGATCCGCGAGTCGTCGCGTTTCTTTCGAAAGAACCCGAAGTACAGGAAACGATCGCCCGTATTACCGATCTGCTCGAATATCTGTTGCCACGCTACCAACGCGAAGGTAAATCTTACCTAACCATCGGTATCGGTTGTACCGGCGGGCGCCACCGATCCGTGATGGTGACAGATTCGGTGCAGAGAGCACTTAAAAACAAAGGTTTTGACGTCACGGCGGTACATCGTGATATTCAGAAATAGAGGAATTAGCCACATCTGGGCTCGGATAAGCACAGATAGGATCGAAATGAACATCAGAGTTCATCTGTTTTTATCGGTGGTTTCAATCTTATGAGTGAGATAATAAAAGTTGGCGGAGTGATCGTCTCTCACGGACAGGTTGCTAATGAACTGCTTGCGGCGGCCGAAGCCGTTGTTGGCAATCTTAGCAATATTACGGCCGTTTCGATCGGCTGGCACGACGATGTCGAAATGGCGAAAGGCGAGATCGAGCGAGCGATCAAAAATGTCTCGGCGGGTGTCGGGGTCCTGCTGTTGACGGATATGTTCGGCGGCACGCCCACTAATATTTCGATGATGTTTCTGAAAGAAGGCGAGGTCGAGATCGTCACCGGTGTCAATTTGCCGATGGTCATCAAACTCGCAACCAACAACAAAGAGATTTCGCTAAGCGAACTTGCTGCAGAGGTTGAGGAAACAGGGAAATCAGCGATAACGCGTGCCGGCACACTGCTCTTGCCGCAGAAGATGAAAAAGGATGCTTGAGCAAACAGTCACGCTGGTCAATCCGCTCGGCCTGCACGCTCGAGCTGCCGCGAAACTCGTCCGCTGTGCCGGACTGTTCAAGAGCCGCATCATTTTGCATAACGCAAATGTAAACGCAACTGCGAACGCCAAATCGATCCTCAGCCTGCTCGCCCTCGGCGCGTCGCTTGGCGTAACGCTCGATCTCAAGCTAGAAGGGCCGGATGAACAGGAGGCCGCCGATGCAATAACAAAACTTTTTGCCGCGGGCTTCGGCGAAGTATAATTCGGGAAACCGCAGTGAGGTTTTTTTAACTCAACAAACTCAATGAACTCGACAAACTCAACAGACTCTAGAAAAGTAGGTATTTTAGGAGTTCCGCTCGGCTTTGGTGCCGGGCAAACGGGTAGCGAATTGGGCGTCAACGCGATGCGTCTGACGCGTTTCCGCGGGCTCGGGCTCGCTGAGCACATCCGGCATCTTGGCTACGAGGCGATCGATCATGGCGACGCTGCGATCGTGCAGCCGGAGAACCAATTGGCCACTGGCAACCCGAAGCATCTCGCCGAAATGCTCGCGTCGAGTGCCAATATCATTGAAAAGGTAACGGCGATGCTCGGCAATGATGAATTTCCGATCATCCTCGGCGGCGACCACGCGATCGCGATCCCGACATTTTCGGCGATCGCAAATCATTACAAACAAAAGGGAACTGAGGTCGGCCTGATCTGGTTTGACGCACACGCGGATATCAATACCCCTGAGACTTCGCCGTCCGGTAACATTCACGGAATGCCGCTGGCGACGATACTCGGCCACGGCAACAACGAGCTGGTCAATCTCTGCGGCTACGCGCCAAAGCTGAATCCCAAATACTTCGCACATCTTGGAGCCCGTGACCTCGATGACGGCGAACGCGAGCAGATCGAGAAACTGGGGCTTCGCAAGAATTTCTTCACGATGAGCGACATCGACCGTCGCGGAATGGCCGCCTGCGTTGAGGACTCTTTGGCGATCGCATCCAAGGCTCCGGGCGGATACGCCGTTACATTTGATATCGACGGTATCGACCCGCGTTTCGCACCCGGCTCGGGCACGCTGGTCCGCGGTGGCACGACCTATCGCGAAGCCCACCTCGCCCTCGAAATAATCGCGGAGCACGGCGGAATGCGGTCATTCGAGATCGTCGAGGTCAATCCTTTGTTGGATCAGAGCAATATTACGGTCGAACTGGCTTGTGAACTGATCCTGTCGGCATTGGGAAAGACGATCTTGTAGTTTCGTTAGTACGCGTTAGTGGAATTTTATTGTCTGAGTGGGCGTTCCGTTGTAATCGATTGGTTCCGCATAGGCAGCTATTGAAACGCTCGACTCGGACGAATATGTTCACCTATTCAGGCCGATCCTGTTGCGGGGCAAAGGCCATAAAATCGTCGTTGAACCGAATGGTATATTCTTCGAGCAGCTCTTTTATACGTTCTAGTTTTGTGGAATGCA
>JANLTF010000029.1:0-4086 GCA_031362825.1 Acidobacteriota bacterium
CGCGGGCAGCGCGGCGAAGGGCGTCGTCGCCTTGAAACCCGAGCGAAACGCGCCCGCGGTCGGACCGCTCCCGAAACCAAACTCCGTGCCCGGCCCGCCGCGCGCCGGCGCAAACGCCACCAGCGTCTCTGCTTTGCTCACCGCCGGATTCATCGCCCACGCTTCGACGGTGAACGCCTTCCCTTTCTCGAACCCCGCGGGCAAAGGCGCCTCCGCGATGAACTGCTGCGTTCCGTCGAGCATGAGCGCCGCGCGGCCTTGCACGGTTTCGACGCGCGTATTCAGCACGCCGGGCGCGAGAGCAGCGGCATCGAGATCGACGATCGACTCCGCCCGCGCGGCGAGCGCGCTGATGGCGAAAAGTCGGAGCGTGAGTGTGCGCGCTCGGCGGAACGTTGGTAGGACGAGGTTCATTTGGGTGAGAGGTCTGGGATGTCGGTGATCGTGGCGAAGCCGGTGCGGAAGACGGCGAAGTCGTCGAGCTTTCCGGCGAAGCCGAGGCCCGCAACCCCTGCGCCGATGCGGCCTGCGCGGGCGCGGACATCCTCGGGCGTGAGTGCGAATTGCTTGTTCTCGCCGGCGACTTTGCCGTCGAGGTAAAGACGCGCGACGCGGTCCTTGAGCGTGATCGTCACGCGCGTCCATTTATTCGGCGAGAGCGCGGCAGCGCTTTGCACAACGGCGGAATCCTTGCCGCGATGAATGACGAACGCGGGCTTCCCGCCTTGCGCAATGGCGAGCAGCACGCTCGCGTCGGCGTCGCCAAACTCGAAGACGCGCTGGCCCACGGCACCGCCGGCCCACGCGAGTTGCAGGTCGAAAGTCACGTCGCGCGTGTCGGCGATGTGGCCCTCGACGAGCGCGTAGCTTTTTCCGTCGAGCGCGAGGCAGTGGCGTTCTTTGTCGTCGATGAATTTTGCGTTGCCGCGCAGGACGCCGTCGCAATCGGCATTCGCGTCCTTGAGCACGTGCTTGCGCGGCTCGTTGAAATTCCAATGCGCGTAGAGCCAGCGGTTGTCGCCTTTGCCAGCGCCGAGTTCTTTCTTCAGGAAGTCGGCGTTCATGTAGCCGTAGATCATTCCTCCGTTGAGCTTCGGCAGTTCGCTGCCCATGAAATGCACTTCGAGATCTTCGCCGCAGATCGCGCCGCCGGTCAGCTCGGTGGCGGGCTGAAGATGGATTTCTCCGAAGCCCTTCACCAGCACGTCGCCGCTGACCGTGCCGCGACCATCTAGCGTCGCGTATTCGAGCAGCCGCGCATTGCCGGTGAGCGTCGCGTTTTCGCCGACTCGCGCGAAACCGCGCACGTGGGCATCGCCAGTCACGCTCGCGCGATCGGTGATGCGCGCGAAGCCGCCGACGATGGCGTTGTCGCCGACCTTTGCGCTCTGCCGCACGACGGCGAAGTCTTCGATCCGCGCATTGCCGCTCACGTTCGCGGCCTCGATCACGCGGGCGTTCGGGCCGACGAATGCGGTCGGCGCGACCTTCGCTCCCGTTGCGACGAAGCCGCCGCCATTTGGATGCGGAGCGCCCGCGGATTTCTTTTCGTCACGAGCGGGCGGCACGCTCGCGGGCTTAGCTCCGCGAAAGGTGACCTCATACGGATAGCGCCGCTTTTTCCCGTAGCCGATGCGGAAGCCGAGCGGCTCGTATTTGCCGGGCGTCGCGGCGATGGCGAGCGCGAGCTGCTCACCCTCGCGCACGTCGAGCGCGACTTTTCCGCCACGCACCGTCGGGCTGTAGCGGCAGTGGCCGAGCGCATCGTAGGCGACGAGCGTCGCACGCCAGTCGGAGCTTTCGGTTTCGTCCACGATTCCGGCGATGTCCGCCTCCACCGTTTTCGCGTCGGGCACGAGCTCGATAATGTTCACGCCATACTGCCGCGGCGCGTGGGAATGGATCGGCTTCCACCAGCCCGCCCGATCCGCGACCGGTTCGAGGACGACGCGATGCGACGGCACGCCGGGGCTGTGCCGCACGACGTTGCGCATTTCTTTTTGGTGAAAGAACTGGTTTTGAAAATCCCACGCGACCATGCGCGCCGCGAGCTCGCCCACGATGTCGCCGAAGCCGGCGACGCCGTCCTTCCACACGCCCCGCTCGACGCCGAGCCGCATGATCGTCTGGAAGGGATCTTCGAGCGCGTTGTTCTTTTCGTTGCGTTTGCAGGCGGGCCAGATCGCGTAGGGAAATTCGCTGCCGAAGCGCGGATGCTCGGCGAGCACCTGGAGGAACGGCCACGAGCCATAGTTGTGGCGCGAGGAGTTTAGTTCGTAGTGCGCGCGGCCGGCGTAGTGCCCGAGGACGGGCGGATACGCGGGCATGAATTGGTGCGTGCTCCAGTTCCCATGGCACTCCCAGAACCAGCCGACGAACGGCGAGTCGCGGAAGCCTTTTGAGTAAAACTGCACCGAGTGTGTGAACTCGTGAATGACCACGCTGCTGCCCGGCCCGAGCGCATTCGGGTGCATGATCACGCTCTCGCCGCCGAACGCGAAACCGTCCTTGTGCTTCACGAGGCCGGTGCCGGTGATATAGACGTTGATCTTGTGTGGAGCAGGCTCCGCCGCCATCGGCAGCGGCGCGCCGATCGAGCCGAGGTGCGTCCAGACTTTCTCAAACCACCGCTGCTGCCGCGGCAAAAACTCCGCGTCCTCGAAGACCGCCTTACCAGAGCCCTCGCGGTCGTTGCCGTAGTAAAACGCGAAGTGGTCGCTCTCGACGATGTTCACGTCGGCCTTCGTGTAGGGCTTGAATTCGGTCGCGTAAGGCTTCGCCTCGGCGCGCTTCACGGTCACCACGCGCGCCGCTTCGAGCTTCTCCGCGAGCGCGCGAGCTTCCGCGGTGAGCGACTTCGCCGGATAGCTGCGGAGCCGGAAGTCGTCGCGCACGACGATGAGCGCGGCGTCGGAGAACTTATTGTCCTCGCAGCGCAGCTCGACGAATGCGCCCTTCACCTCGCGCGGCCAGTCCTGCATCGGCTCCTTGAATTCCTCGAAGTGCCACACGCGCATCTCGCGCCCGGCAGCGAGCGCCTTCCCCTGCTCGATGCGAAGCCGCTCGGTATCGAGCACTGAGAGCTGAGCGAAGGCTGTGGGCGCAAACGCCGCGAGCGCGGCGAAGGCGAAAGTGCGAGTGAGTCGGGAGCGTAGTTTCATCGGGATGGAAGATGGGGGAGCAAAAGGGTGACCGCGACGTTGTCGGCGAACTGCCCGGGGAGCGCGATTGGCGCGGCTCCCTTCGTGGCCATCCCGCCCTGCAACTGAACCACGATCTCGACCGTGTCCGGTGGCAACTTCAAACGGGCGCGCCGCATTTCCCAAGTGCGAGGATCGGTGTCGCACTGGCCCCCGGCAAACGCTTGCCGATCGGGCGGCAGCGCATCCCACGGAATGGGCTTGCCCGCGTCTTCGGCACGGAGCGCCGCAACGCGGATCCCCATTCCCGCATGAGGTTCGTCAGCCGCCCGGTTGAACCGCGCGGACACCACGACTTCGACCTGACCGTTGGCGATTTCCGCCTGCCATTGCTTCAAGCTGACGACTTGCCGGGGCCCCGCCTCCTCTGATTCCGACTCAAAAAACTGCACCATGCTGCGTCCGTGGTTTGGGCGCACTCCTCGCGTGGTCCCGCTGACAATCTGGCCGCGGGCCGCCGACCACTCGCCGTGGGGCGCAGTCGCCGCCGGAAACGACTTTGTTTTTTCAAAGCTACCGTCTCTCTGCAGTCCCTCCACCCGACGCAATGTCGGCGGAAACGCGTCTTCATGGACGGGAATCGGCTGTAGCAGATTTCCCTCAATCCGCATCGCCGTGCCCGCCGTGATCCGCACCGCCTGCGGCGCGCTGATCGCTGCCACATCCACGGAGCCCTCGAAGACATGCGCCTGCGAAAGCAGCCCATCAGTCATCACGCCAAAGCGTGTGCCGAGGTCAACAACGCGGCTCGTCGGCGTTGAAACGGTAAAGCCCTTCGCCGACGGCGGAACAAATGCGGACGCCTTCCCCGAAGTGAGCGCCAGGTGATTCCCGTCGCGCAACGCAAAGGTGGCGGGACCTTCCAACGCCACGATCGCGCCCGACC
>JANLTF010000306.1:0-5147 GCA_031362825.1 Acidobacteriota bacterium
GCACAGGCACATCGCCTGCGATGCCGAATTGCTGTATCAAAACCCCAGCCGTCGACCGATTAGCAGACCAAGTCGACGACGAAGGCCTAAACACCGCCGCATCGAGCTTCCCGTCCCCATCATAATCTCCCGGAGAGGCAACATCCCCATTCGCACCGAACGGGAATGCGAAGAACGAGAAATCTTCGCTCCTGAGGATGAACCAATTGCCGTTCACCGGCCGCCAGAATGCAATCTCTGCCTTGCCGTCGCCTGTGTAATCGCCCGGCACCGTCTTGTCGGTCGAGGTGCCGAATTGGAGCGCAAAGACGCTCGCGTTCGAGCTGCGGCGAACCCACCATTCCGAAGCTGAAGCTCCTTGCGAACCGGTCGGACGATAGATCGCGATGTCGGCTTTGCCGTCGCCGTCGTAGTCCGCCGGTGTCGGCAGATCGCCCGCCGCACCAAATCCGACTATGTCAGTCCCGCCTGTCGATTTCGAGATGAACCAGGTTTGGCTTGACGGCCGGAACACGGCAGCATCGGCTTTTCCGTCAGCATCATAATCCGCGGGCACAGGAACGTCGCCGTTCGCTCCGAACGGGAACGCGAAGAACGAGAAATCTTCGCTCCTCAAAACAAACCACTGTCCCGTCGAAGGCCGCCAAAATGCGATATCCGTCTTGGTATCGCCGGTAAAATCGCTAGCGACGATCCGATCGGTCGATGCCCCGAACTGGACCGCGCCATTTGTGCCGGTCGAAGATCTCAACCACCACCACTCGCCCGGGCCCGGACGAAAGATCGAAATATCCGTCTTTCGGTCGCCGTCAAAATCGAACGGTGAACGGGCAACTGTAGTGGTTGCTGCCGCCTGTGTCACCGTGTGCACCTGTCCGCCGACCGTGATCGTGCCGGTTCGCTGAGCACCGGTATTCGCCGCGAAGTTGTAGTTCACCGCGCCGCTGGCGTTGCCGGTCGACGTGGTCGTGAGCCACGCAGCATTGCTCTGTGCCGTCCACGCACAACCGGCGGTGGTCGTCACGTTAAAATTACCGCTTCCGGCACCCGCCGCGACGCTGGCACTGCTCGATGAGACGGTGAAGCTACAGCCGGCTGCTGCCGCTTGTGTTACGGTGTGGGTTTGTCCGCCGACAGTTATCGTGCCGGTGCGCTGGACGCCGGTATTCGCCGCAAAGTTGTAATTTACCGCACCGTTACCGTTGCCGGTCGAACTGGTCGTCAACCATGCCGCATCACTCTGTGCCGTCCATGTGCAGCCCGCACCTGTTATTACATTAAAATTACCGCTTCCGGCACCGGCCGCGACATTGGCGCTTCCCGACGAGACGCCGTAGCTACAGCCGTTTGTCGCCAAATTAAGCGTGTAGTTTCCTAATCGATTGCCTTCGACGGTGGTGGCGTAGATCCGGTATGTACCGGTTGCCGGGAGCGTAAGAAAACCCGTCCCGGCAGGAATTCTTGACGTTGTGCCGCCGCCGTTCTGGCCGATAACGGCTCCGCTCGGAGCTTGCAGAAATAGATATGTAAAGAAACCAGCAGTTTCCGTAATCGCAACGCCTTGCCCCTGAGTTCCACTAAATGTGTACATATCAGTGCGCTGTCCGCCTTGCAGCAGACAGTCGGCAGTTGTGAACGCTCCGTTTACCTGCTGGCCGGGAGTGATCGGGAAGGTAGTGGCGCATGGATCAACACTTGAGGCGTTGAGGGCCGCGTCGATTTTAATTCGCGGCACTACGAGACCCTGACGGGAGTCCAAAACCTGCACGCCGCTGTATCTGAAACGCGTCAATGTCTGTGAGACCGTATCGGCAGGAAACTTCTCCTTCATCACGGCCCACGCGCCCGCGACCATCGGTGCTGCCATCGATGTTCCCTGTTTGTTGTCATACGCACCGCCCGGCACTGAAGACAAGATAAGTTCGCCGGGAGCGAGCAGATTGAGCATTATTGCGGCGTTTGAAAACGACGATACAAAGTCGATCGGAAACGAATCACCATCATTTGTCGAACCGACGCTGACGCTGGTCGAGACACACGCAGGCGATGCGATCGAATCAGTGTAGCTATCGTTTCCTGATGCAATGATCGTGGCGATTCCCGCCGACCGGAGCGTATCAATTATCGCTTTATATCCCGCCTGTTCTGTGTCGCAATAGTTGAAGTACCGCCCGCCGCCGAGACTCATATTTACCGAATCGATGGCATAGGTTGTCCGAAGGGCATACACGCGTTCGAGCCCCGCGATCGTGTCATTCGTGAGGGAAGTCGTGCAAGGCGAAGGATTTCCGCCGCAACTGGTGGAACGGGAAAATACCTGCACTGCGATAATATTTGCGTTTTTAGCCACGCCGTTTCCGCCGCTGACTAGTGGACTGCCTCCGGCGGCGATGCCCGCGACGTGCGTTCCGTGTGAGCAGCTGTCCACACCGGTACATTGCACACCAGAACCGGGAGCTGTCGACGAACTCGCACCGCCCGGGCAAAAGCTTGTCGTAGAAGCGCTGTTAGTGGAATAGCAAGCCTCAGAAACGACGCGATTGTTAAAGAATGGATGAAACTTGTCAACGCCCGTATCGAGGATCGCAACGGTTCGCCCGGCGCCTGAGAATCCGCCGAATGTGCCGCCGGCTGCACCGCCAAATGGACTGCCGCCGAGGATCGGAATGCTCTGCGGCAGCAGCGGATAGTTCATTTCATTCTCCTGGATCGAGGTTACTTCGGGCAATCCACGCAGATATGTCAATGCCTCCGCCGGGGCCGTGAACGTCATAAACGGGATAAAATCAAACCGTCTTTCTTCGGTTACATCGTAGTTGCTGAGGCGTGCAAGCAGCGACCGCTGCACACGTCCTATCTCAGAGCGTTGTTTAGTCTGATCGCCGGTGCTGAGATAGCCTTCCGGTTGATAGTCCTTTACTCGAAACCCGACAATGACCGTCAACGGCCCTGTCTCGTGGGCCTTTGCGATAAGGCGGTCAAACGCCGCCTCACGGCCTCCGGTTGGACTTGCGTTCGTATTCGCGCTTCGGTTGACTCGAGCAACGCTCGGAAACAGCGTCGCGTTCAGATCTTGAGCGCCGGCGTTGAGAATTCCAATAAACAAACTAGCGACTACAGTAAATAAACTAATGATCGATCTTTTCATATCGTGCCTCCAGCAGATTTGTCCCTTCACTGACAAATGCGAAAAATTTTTAAAAGATGTGACAAAATAATATCAGAAATTATTTTCCTTGATACGGATTCGACAGAAAAAATCTTTTCATTGAAATGAGGTTTGGTGTAAAATGTGCCAAATATTAAAACACTGGAAAATATGAGCAACTCCCCGAAAACCGACATCACGCAGATCCTGCATGAGTGGAATCATGGGGACGATGATGCTCGCGAGCGGCTGGTGGGATCGGTTTACGAGACACTAAAACGTCAGGCACGCATAATGATGTCGCGTGAGCGGTCGAACCATACGCTACAGCCGACGGCGCTCGTGCACGAGGCGTTCATGAAAATGGGCGATGCCGACGGCATAGAATGGAAGGATCGCGCACATTTCTTCGGGTTTACATCGCGGATAATGCGTCAGATATTGGTCGATCACGCACGGCTCCACGCTGCGGACAAACGCGGCAACAGCCCGATCCATTTTTCGACCGACGATATTGATATTCCGGTGGATGAGCGCGCCGATTCGATACTTGCGGTGGACGAGGTACTCGACCGTCTGTCTGCGATCGACGAACGTCAGGCGAGGATCGTCGAAATGCGATTTTTCGGCGGCATGACCAACTCTGAGATCGCCGAGGCACTAGACATCAGTGACCGCACGGTTGCACGCGAATGGCAGTATGCGCGCCTCTGGCTGTATCGCGAACTGAATCAGCCAAAATAGCTTTCCAAATTTTTTTCTAACTTCTCTGGCGATATTTTTCGTGATCTTACGCATTCTCAAGTACAGGGCAAGGTGAACGAGCGTATGGATGCGTCCAACTGGGCAAAAATAAAAGAGATACTTGACGAGACGTTCGATCTTGATCGTGATGAGCGAGCGGAGTTTCTGGACAAGCGAGTGATATCGCCTGAGATCCGGGCCGAGATCGAATCTTTGTTAGCGAATCAAGATAGTGCCGAAGGCTTGATGGAGGTTTCGGCCGTAGCATTCTCACGTGACTTTATCGAGGACGACGCTGTCGCCGGGCAAGAGATCGGTGCCTACAAAGTGATCGGCGAACTAGGCCATGGCGGCATGGGTGCGGTCTATTTGGCCGAGCGTGCCGACGGCAAGTTTACACAACGCGTTGCGCTAAAACTGCTCAAACGCGAGATGAACACGGGTGCTATCCGCCGCCGTTTTCGCCGTGAACGCGAGATCCTGGCGAGCCTCGATCATCCGAACATCGCACGGCTGCTTGACGCGGGCACTACCAGCGACAAGATACCGTTTCTCGCGATGGAATACGTCGATGGCCTGCCGATCGACGAATACTGCGACCGCAACGAGCTCGGCCTCGAAGACCGGCTTGAGCTATTTCGCAAGGTTTGCTCGGTCGTCGATTTTGCCCATCGCAGCCTTGTCATTCACCGCGATCTCAAGCCGTCAAACATCCTCGTCACCGCCGACGGTACGCCGAAATTGCTCGACTTTGGCATCTCGAAAATAGTTTCCGACAACACTGATAATACCGCGACGGTCACGCGTCTCGGCGTGATGACGCCGAGCTATGCGTCGCCCGAACAGCTCCGCAGCGAGAGCGTCACGACCGCCGCCGACATATATTCGCTCGGCGTCATCCTTTACCAATTGCTTAGTGGCCATCGCCCATTTGAGAGCAAAGAGAGTGATCTCAAAGAAATATTAAGGGCCGTCACCGACATCGATCCGCCGCTGCCGTCGTCCATTGCCCATACCGAAACTGGTCCCCGATCATCCGACTGGCGATCAAGCGAAGATATCCCGACACAGCGGCAGACCGGTGCGGTCAGGGCAATGGTCACGTCACCTCGAACTGTAAGCATCAAGCCGCAATCTCTTCGCGGCGATCTCGACAATATCGTTTTGAAGGCCCTCAAAAAGGAGCCCGAACGCCGTTATCTTTCGGCTGAGAGCTTTTCCGAAGACATCAGGCGACACCTCGCCGGGCTGCCGG
>JANLTF010000336.1:0-6035 GCA_031362825.1 Acidobacteriota bacterium
GCGGTGATCTCGGTTTGCAGATCTTCATTGCTGCCGCAGCCGTATTTGGTCCAGCCGTTTGCCGCCTGAACGATATACAAGGCCTCGGGAACTCGTTTGTCTGCCGGGAAGCGTTTCGCCCAGTCAAGTACCCGTTTGCCAAGCATTTCCGGAGCGTCGCCAAGGGCGATGAGCTTCTTTCGTTCGGCGATCGCCACCTGACGTTGTGCGGCGGTGAGGAATTTGGGCGACGCCAGCCGCTGGAATCCACGGTCGAAATCCTCGGATGGATCCACTCCGGGATCGTCCGCCTCAAGATACGACGAGCACCACCAATCGTTCGAGTCCCATTCGCCAAACTCATTGTCCGATTTGCCGATTCCGTCCTCCACGTAAGGGCTCATCAGCGGGTTTTTAAGAATGAAAAAGAGGATGGCACGGTCTTGTGCCGTCTGCGTGGTCGCTGCCGTTATTTTTGCCAATTCCGGTTCCAGATCGGGGTAATATTTTGCTAGTTCGGGCGTCATCTTTAGCAGAGTCGCAGTGTCGTCAAGGAGATATGCCCGCGTCCATATAGCGACGACGAATTTTGGGCGCAAGTAATCTGGAAGGACTGGCGATTTTTCGACTTCGAGCAGCAGTGTCTTGGGGAACGCACGGTTTATCAGGTCGATCGCTGATGCATCGAGCATCTCGCGGCCCTGCCAAAGAAGCTCTTCCTTATACCGGCCCTCGACCTCTTTGTCGTATGCCTCGCGGCCGTCTTTGTTGTATTCGGGATCGTAATATGTCTTTTCCTTGGCGATCATCTCGTCGATACTGCCGACATCTCCGCTAAAATCCCAGGCATACGGCTTGCGGAGCGAATATGTCAGGAAATCGTCAAGCGTTTCGACAATACGACGGCGTTGATCGAGAAAATTGTTGCGGGTCGAGATCGGTATCTCGTCGCCCATTGCTAGGACATCATCGATCAGTTTTTTCGCTTCCGCACTCTTCCCCAAATCGAGCAGAAGCCGTGCCTGATGAAAGGCTATGGTCTGATAGCCCGGAGCTGTGCGGCTAGTGTTGTCTGCCGCTTCTAGTAGTCGGGCAGCGTCGGTAGAGCTTTTCTCGGCCTTCATCAATGCTGTCATCAACCACAATTCTGAACCTGATTCACGAAAACGTTTTAGCGAGTAAAGATATGCCTCCGGTGTCTTCGTTTGTATTGTATAGAGCCAGTCCGTCAGGTCGTCATTTCGCAAAAAGGCAGGCAAAGCCGAGAGATTAAGCTGTTCTTCAGTGTAATAGCCGCCCTCATAATCGGACCTTCGCGAGTCGGTGAAACGAGAGCTGTAGGCCGTCTGCTTCGAGTCGCGGACCCGCTTTTTCATGTCCTCGGTAATCGGTTTTCCGACCACTTTTTCGGCGGCCGCGATCAATTCGGCATCCGTCGCGTCGGGTTTGATCTTAAAATTCCACGACTCGACATAGTTATCCGAGTAAAGGTTGATCTGGAGCATTCCGTCGTCGGGGACTTTGTCGGCTTCCGTTTCAGTATTGGCTGGAGGCACCGTGTTGGTATTGCCGTTCTTGGCCGCCTCGATCGCTGCTTTACGCTTTTCTTCGGCCTGAATGGCTTCTGCTTCAAACTTGTCGAGAAGCCAGGTGTAGTCGATCAGGTCTTGTTTGAAATTGTCGTTACCTGTTTGAAAGCTTAGGATCTTCGCTAGTTCGCCGACGCGTTCTTTTGGGTGCAGACGATATTTGATGAGGCCTAACATTCGTTGGGACGAGGCGGCAAACTTGCCGCTCTTTGAGACGAATTTCTCAAGATGTACCTCTGCCTCTTCGTAGAAAGGCTTTGCCGACATCGCAGACGGCGACAGGCTCGCTCGGCGGATCAGTGTCCTTGCGACGAGATAATCGGCCGTCTCGGCCCATGGCGACTCGGTGTCCTGGGCGATATCGGCGAAATGCACTTTTGCGTTTGCATAGTCGAGTGAATAGAACTCGGCGGCCGCTTTTTGATACGCACGGTCTTTTTGAAGCCAAGTCGGGGCACCGACCGGCGGATCATCAGGAGACTTTTTGCCGGCGGCACAGTTTTGGAAGACCTGATCCTGAGCGGCGACCCAATTCGCGACATTCGGATCGGTTTGGCCATGCTCGGACACTCTCGTCGAAAGCGTCTCGGTCGCGACCTCGAAGGCGTTCTTCGTACAATTCGGGAAAAAATCATAGCCGCCATACGAGCGTTCGACATAGATCTCGGGCGGTTTGTCCTCTTTATCCAGCACAACCTTTCGCTGTGCGACCCACGCCTTCACTGCCTCCGAAACGTCGTCCTGCTGCGGATAGTCACGATCGACCTCGGCTTTCCATTGATCGACCAGAGCTTTTTGATCATCCATCGAAAAGCTGCCGCCATTCAAATATCGATACGCCGCAAAAAGGATCGAGCGGCGAAAGCTCGGTTTGATAATTCCGAGCCGCCCGGCAGCGTAGTTCGTATAAGGATTCTCGGGTGCATTCTTTTGATCGAAAACCGGCGAGATATATCCCGGGCCGCAGGGAAGTGCGTTCGACATGAATGCGAAGAGCAAAATGAGCGAGATCGTGATCTGGTATAAGCGGTTCATCTTTAGTTAGCGACTAGTTAGCGGACACGGGCTGAATTGCTACAAATATACTCCAATTCAGGAACGATGAAAAGTACGTTTTTGTGCAAAGAAAAACCCTCCGAAATGTATCGAAGGGTCTGATTCTAAATCTGTTTGGGAGGTTGCTAAACTATTGACATCGCTGGTTGCAGCACGGTCATTTCTGTTTCGTCTTTTCCAACTCCGCAAGCTGAATGTCGCTCACGATCTTGCCGTCGATCTGGTACCAGTTCGGAATACCGAGACGGCGGTTTTCTTCTTGGGCTTTCGCAACGGCGTTTTGAAAGATGTGCAGTTCGTCCGCAAAGTTTCTAAGCGTTTGGTTGTTTACCTGACCTGTTGCGTTTCCGTCCTCTGTCATCTATACCACCATGATCTCAGCTTCTTTATTTTTGGAGAGTTCGTCGATCTTGGCGATGTGGGTGTTGGTCAGTTTCTGGACATCTTCGAGGCCGCTGCGTTCTTCGTCTTCGGAGACCTCTTTGTCCTTGAGCATCTTTTTGAGAAGGTCGTTTGAGTGGTGGCGGACGTTGCGGACCGCGATGCGGTGTTCTTCGGCGATCTCGTGGGCTTGTTTGACGAACTGTTTGCGCCGCTCTTCGTTCAGTGCGGGCACGGAAAGCCTAATGATCTTGCCGTCATTCGAAGGGCTAAGACCGAGATTGGCGGCCATGATCGCCTTTTCTATTGCGGCCATAGCGGTCGCATCCCAAGGCTGGACGGTCATCATTTGTGGCTCGGGGACGGCTATCGAAGCCATCTGATTAAGCGGCGTCGGCGTGCCGTAATAATCGACAACGACAGCGTCGAGCAAGCCAACAGTTGCACGTCCGGTGCGGATGTTTGACAGCTTACGCTGAAAATCTTCGACAACTTGGGCCATTTTCGGGCCCGTTTCTTTAATTACGTCTTGTGCGCTCATAATTAATTACTCACTAAGGTGCCTATCGAAAGGTCGCCGCAGACGGCTTTGATAATATTTTCGGACTTCTGCATGTTAAAGACCATGATCGGCAGATTGTTGTCCATGCAAAGCGATATCGCAGAGGCGTCCATCACTTTTAGCTGCTTCTCGAGAACTTCCTGATACGAGATCTTGTCGAATTTTGTCGCGGTCGGATCTTTCATCGGGTCGGCGGAATAAATGCCGTCCACTTTCGTTCCCTTGAGAATGACCTCGGATTCAATTTCCAAAGCTCGTAACGCCGCAGCCGAATCAGTAGTGAAATATGGATTTCCTGTTCCCGCAGCAAAAATAACAACACGCTTTTTCTCAAGGTGCCTGACAGCTCGACGACGAATAAACGGCTCAGCTAACTGAGGAATATCGATCGCCGACATCACACGAGTGTAAACGTCGAGCTGTTCTAACGAATCCTGCAAAACCACCGCGTTCATCACTGTCGCGAGCATTCCGATGTAATCAGCTGCCGCACGATCCATGTTCCCAGCAGATTCTGAAACGCCACGAAAAATATTGCCGCCTCCGATAACGATCGCCACCTCAACGCCAAGGTCGTGAACGGTTTTGATCTCTTTCGCAACGGCGGCCGCCACCTTGGTGTCAATGCCGTTATTCAGCGAACCCACAAGGGCCTCGCCCGAAAGCTTGAGCAGAATACGTTTGTAAGCCGGCGTAGCCATAAGTTTATTGAGTTCGTCGAGTTCGTTGAGTTGTAGAGTGCATTTAGAGAAGTTCTCAGAAGTTATCAGAACTCTTCGTAACTCAATGAACTCAATAAACTCTATGAACTGATCGCTACGCGATCATCGATGCGACTTCGGCGGCGAAATCGTCGGCTTTTTTCTCAATGCCTTCGCCCATTTTGAAACGCGAGAATCGGCGGATCGAGATGTTTTCTTTGATCGAACCGATCTTTTCGGCGACCAATTCTCCGATCGTTTTCGACGGATCTTTGACGAAAGCCTGATCGACGAGGACGTTGTCCTCATAGAATTTGTTAAGGCGGCCTTCGATGATCTTATTGAGAACATCGTCGGGCTTGCTGGCGTTTTTCGGATCGTTCTTGAGCTGTTCGAGCAGGATCTCGCGTTCTTTCTCGAGATCGCTGGCGGGAACTTCGTCACGCGTCGCATATCTCGGATCGGTCGCTGCGATGTGCATCGCGACGTCCTTGACGAGCTGTTGAAATTCGTCGCCGCGCGAGACGAAATCGCTTTCGCAATTGATCTCGACGAGCACGCCAACCTTCCCGCCCATATGAATGTACGAACCGACCGCACCTTCGGCCGTGACGCGTCCGGCCTTCTTGCCGGCCTGTGCCATGCCTTTTTTGCGGAGCAGATCCATTGCGGTGTTCTCATCGCCATTAGCCTCGACGAGAGCGTTCTTACAATCGATCATTCCCGCACCTGATTTTTCACGCAGCGATTTCACTGCCAATGCTGTAACTTCTGCCATAACTACCTCTAAATAATAATATTTGCTTGTAAAAAAGCGTAGCCATTTCGCTGTGAACGGAAACGAGCTACGCTATCAATGATAAAAAATTAACTTAGCTTGCTGTCGCTTCTGTGCTCTCTTCTTCGGTTGCTGCCTCAGCCGTTTCTTCTGCTGCCGGAACTTCTGCCGCCGGTTCTTCGACCGCTGCGGTTTCTTCAGCCGGAGTTTCAGTTTCGGAAGCTTCGACTGCTTCGGTCTCTGCAACTACTTCGTCGTCCTCGTCAACTTCCTCTGGGATGTCGACCGATTCGATCTCAGCAACGTCATCTTCGCTCAGGAATTGTTTCGGAATCGAAATGGTTGATTCGACGATCGGAGCGTTAGCTTCCTCTCCGCCCTCTTCCGCCTCGACCTCGGCTGTGCGGCCTTCGGTTCCGACCTGACGGCCTTCGATAATGGCGTCGGCGATACGCGAAGCGAACAATCTGATCGCACGCAGAGCGTCGTCATTGCCCGGAATTACGAGGTCGATGCCCTCGGGCGAGCAGTTTGTATCGACGACCGCGACGATCGGGATATTGAGGCGATTCGCTTCCTTGATCGCGATATCTTCTTTACGGACATCAATCACGAACATCATGTCGGGCATTCCGTTCATGTCTTTGATGCCGGCAAGGTTCTTCATCAATTTTTCGTGCTCGCGAGTTAGCTGCAAACGCTCTTTCTTGGTGAGCATTTCAAAGCGGCCGTCCTCTTGCATCGTTTCGATCTCTTTTAATTTATTGATCGATTTTTTGACGGTTTCGTAGTTTGTCAAAAGGCCACCGAGCCAACGGTTGTTGTTGTAGAACTGCCCGCTGCGTTCGGCTTCCTCTTTGATCGCGTCCTGTGCCTGACGCTTTGTGCCGACAAATAGAACTTTTTGATTAGGACGCTCGGTGAGCGATTCTGTGACGTGATTGAGAGCGTCGCGGAAAAGCTTCTGCGTTTTCTGGAGGTCAATAATA
>JANLTF010000040.1:0-7450 GCA_031362825.1 Acidobacteriota bacterium
TATCAGCAGTTGTCGCAGATGATCCTTGAGGACACTAAGGACGCGACGCTTAAGAATAATTACGGTGGCGACTCAGGCTTTTTCAAGGCCGCGGTCGATATCTATATGCACGACCTCATCGCAAAAACGAAAGAGGAAAACAAGGCCCAGCTAAAATGCTATGCCGGAAGTGCCGGTGCGGTCATTTATGACAATGGTGCCCTTTCGTCCTGCGAGAACAAGTCGGACGTCCTCAATCTGCGTGATTACGATTGGGATTTTCAGGCTGCCTGGAAGACCGATGGCATGAAAGAACGCCGTAAAGAAGCCGGGGCAGGTTGTTTCTGCACCCATGAATCGAACTGTTTCTACCCTTCGCTGCCGCTAAATCCCGGCCATTTGGTCAAGATCATCAAGCTCGAAGGCCAGATGAAAAAGGCCGCCAAGAACGCTGGTTTTCAAGCTGCGAAAGAGGTTGCGTTGAAAGCTTAGTCGATGAATATTACTGTCGAACAAACAATGGAAATGCCCGACGTCGTGCTATTTGCACGAAAGCTGGAGGTTGCTCTGAAAGCGGAACAGGCAAAGCGGGAACATTTTTATAAAACGATCGATGAGAATAAGAAGATGGAATTTATCAACGGTGAGGTATTTTTCCAGTCGCCAGTTAAGATGCGACATAATTCGGCGATGAAGTCTATAGCCAAGCTATTGGATGCATTTGTAATTAAACATAGCCTCGGGTATGTCGGAGTTGAGAAAATTTTAGTCTCGTTAACGCGGAATGACTATGAACCCGATATTTGTTTTTTCCGAACAGAAAAGGCAACTGTTTTCATCCCGTCGCAAATGCAATTCCCGGCCCCTGATCTGGCGATTGAAATTTTGTCTAAATCGACCGAACGCCACGACCGCGAGACTAAATTTCAGGATTATGCGGCTCACGGAGTCTCCGAATATTGGATAGTTGATGCAGAGGTCGAAAAGGTCGAACAGTACTTCTTGCAAGACGATTATTACAAACTGGAGGAAAAATCCGGCGATGGAATGATTAAGAGCATCGCTGTCGAAGGTTTTCAGATTCCGATTAGGGCCATATTTGACGACGCCGAGAATCTCACCGCGTTAGCAAAGATAATTTCCGAATAGCCACTCTCTCCATGTCGCAAACCACGCCCAAAATTCTAATCATCTCATCCGACACCGGTGGCGGGCATCGCTCGGCGGCGGCGGCGATCTCGGAGGGGCTTGAGAAATTTTGGAAAGGCTCATCGCCGGTGGTGCGTGTGATCAAGGCGGTTGAAGAGTCGCATCGCGTCACCGACAAACTCGTTAACGTTTACAATTGGGTACTCAAAAACAAGCAGCACTGGATGAAATACCTCTACTGGGCGATCAACAAGATAAGGCCCGAAACGCGAGAGTTTTTTCATAAACGCTGTATCGGATACGTTCGCGATCAGTTTGAAAAATGGTGTCCGCATGTCGTTGTCAGCGTTCATCCTCTGACGCAGCACATATTTGGGCGAATATTGCGAGAGTTGAGTTTGACCGAGCAAGTGCCGCTCGTAACGGTCGTGACCGATCCGTGTTACGGATTTTGGAAAGGCTGGGCGTGCGACGACGTTTCGCTCTATCTCGTCGCCAACGAAGACGCCCGCGACCAACTCCTCGATTACGGGGTTTCCCCGGAAAAGATCAAGATATCGGGCATGCCCGTCAATCCGAAATTCCGGGAAGTTGACGAAAAAGACGCTCAGGACGCACGGCGTGTTTTCGGCCTCGATCCTGACAAATTCACCGTATTCGTAAATGCCGGCTGGATCGGCGGCGGCAACATCCCGCAGATATTCAAAGAACTCGTCCGCGGCGAACTCGACGTCCAGGCCATCTTTCTCGCCGGTAAAAACGAAGAACTCAGGCTCGAAGCCGAAGAGATCGCCCGTTCGGCCAAATTCCCTGTCAAAGTCATCGGCTACTCGGACGAGATCGAAAAGCTGATGCAGTCTGCAAATGTAATGGTCTCAAAACTCGGCGGCCTGACGACGTTCGAGGCTCTCGCCTGTCGCCTGCCGATCATCGCGGACGCCACGACAGCCCCGATGCCGCAGGAAGCCGGAACAGTCCAGTTGCTACAAAAACGCGGAGCCGGAATTTTGCTTCACCGTTCGACCGACATCGTCCCGACGATCCAAAATCTTCTTCTTAATAACGGCGACTACTCGCGAATGAAGGCCGCGACCGCCGGAATGACAATGCCCAATTCGACCGAACATATTATCCGCGAGATCAACGCTTTGCTTCCGCACCCTTTCACAACAGCTAGAGCCGCCGCCTAAAAAACCAACTGAAAGTTGATAGTACAAAGTGGAAAGTGGACAATATACACTCTGTTGTAGGATTCTGACTACTGACAACTGACTACTGACCACCGACTACTGTCTTTATGAGTCTTTTACTTGAAGGAAAACGTGCATTTGTGTCCGGTGGGACTCGCGGCATCGGAGCCGCAATCTGCGAGATCTTCGCCCGCGAAGGCGCCGATGTCGCCTTTAACTATCATTCGAGCGACGCACTCGCCGACGAAGTGCGTGCCAAGATCGAGGCCCACGGCCGCCGCGCATTGAGCTTTAAGGTCTCGGTCACCGACCGCTACGGCATGAAACACGTCGCCCGCGAGATCAAAGAGGCGTGGGGCTCTATCAACATCTTGGTCAACAACGCCGCTGTTAACAAGCCTGATAATTTTGCAACAACTACCGACAAAAGCTGGGATTGGGTCGTCGATACCAATGTCAACAGCCTTTTTGCGGTCACGAAACCATTTTACAAACAAATGATCCGTGAACGTACGGGTTCGATCCTCAATATCACGTCGGTCGGCGCCATTCGCAGTTTGCCCACATCCGTACATTACGCGACCTCAAAAGCCGCAATGATCGGCTTTACCAAGTGCCTCTCTCGCGAAGCCTCTAATTTCGGCATCTCGGTCAACGCCATTGCCGCGGGCATCTTCGACACCGATCTCGGTCAAACACTGCCCGAACGCCTCCTTCAGATGCACGATTTCTGGGTCGCCAAAGGCCGCCTCGGCCGTCCCGAAGAACTCGCCGAATACGCCGCCTTTATGGTCAGTGACCGCAACAGCTTCATGAGCGGCGAAGTCGTCATCGTCGACGGCGGCGCGATCACGTAGCTGGCTCGCGGTTCTTCTTGAATAACAATCCGATTCCTCCGCGTATCAACGGAACCGCCGTGCAGATAGCACCGGCGCTTACTTGTGTGGTGAACGCATTTCGATTCATTGTTCTCAATGTTTCCAATACCTCAGTGTCCATATTAGGCTGCTTACTCAAGTATTCCTCACCACCGACGAAGGCCATAGTCGCCCGGGCAAGAGTTAGCACCACTGGCAAAAACGCGGCCGCGATCAAGAGGTAAAACCAATTTTTTCTTTTGGCCCAGATCAGCAGGGCGATACTAGCTATGGTCGGAAATATCAAAGTAAGAGAAAATAAAAGATTAAGGATAAATTCCATACTATTTTCATTGTTAGGTCATACACGGAAGGCTTTTTACTGACTTCCGAACTCATGGCATAACTATTTCGCGATCAATTGCCGCCGCAGATAATCGAGCGCGGCTTGGCTTGAACGCCAACGGATGAGATATCGATCGCCGGGCAGGACAAGCCGAACTGACTTTGAGATACTTTGGCCGGAATATCCAATGAAAACAGTGCCGACAGGCTTTTCTTCACTGCCGCCGTCGGGGCCCGCGATGCCGGTTATTGAGATCGCGTGGTCTGTTCCGGAATACTCACGCATTCCGGCGGCCATGGCTTCGGCACATTCGGCGCTGACGGCGCCGTGTTGTTCGATGATCTCCGCCTGAACATTGAGCGTTCGTACTTTGGCTTCGTTCGAATACGTTACCGCACCTTCCATAAAATACGCAGACGAACCCCGGACCGACGTGATGCGCTGACCGATCAGGCCGCCGGTACAGCTTTCGGCGATCGAGACGGTCTCGCCGCGAGCTTTCAGCAACCCTCCAACGATCTCTTCCATCGTCTCGCCGTTTGTAGAAAAGACCGATTTACCAAGAGCCGCGATCAGTTTTTCGGCGACTTCATCGGCTGTTGTTTGGGCCTCTTCGACCGAATCGGCACGGGCGGCAACGTGTAGTTCGACCTCGCTTTTGTTGAAGAGGATCGATGTTTGTACTGACGGATACGATGTATATATGGGAGCCGCGATCTCGTCAACCGCCGATTCGCCTAGGCCGGAAACTCGCAGTAGACGGCGTCGAACATGTGTTTCGCCCGCGATAGCTTTCAATCGCGGCAACACGTGTTCGTTAAACATCGGCTGATTCTCACGCGGCGGGCCTGGCAATATTATCAACAATTTGCCGCCGATCTCAGCCAGCATTCCAACCGCCGAGCCGTGCGGATTTGGCAAAATGTCGGCGCCGTCGATCACGAACGCCTGACGTTTGTTGATATCAGGCATCTCACGGCCCCAAGCTTTGAAGCGCTCGCGAAGATGTCTCTCGATGTCGTCGTGATACTTCAGTTCCCTGCCGATCGCCGCCGCCGTGCAGACACGCGTAATATCGTCCTCCGTCGGCCCGAGCCCGCCCGTCGTAATAACGATATCCGAACGCCGCATTGCGTCTTTTACCGTTTCCTCAAGACGTGCGCCATCGTCCCCAACGATCGTCTTGAGCATCACCTCGATGCCGATATCATTGAGCTTTTCGGTCAACCAAAGGCTGTTCGTGTCAGTCTTGGTCGGTGTCAGAAGTTCCGAACCAATGGCGATGATCTCTGCTGATAGCATAGGATTTTAACCGCGAAATGCGCGAACATTGCTAAAAATAGGAGTTTCTTATTTCGTCTTTTCCGCGTGTTTCGCGGTTGAAAACTCCTACTTGTATATTTCCACTACAGGCTTTCCGTCCGCACCAATGTACGCCCGATACATACCTTCAGAATTAAATGAGACGGCCATATTCCCGAATTTGTCCATCGCGATCACACCGCCGTCGCCGCCTAAATTTCCGACTTTCTTGATGACAGCATCAGCCGCGTTCTGGACAGGCAGACCGCGATATTCCATCATCGACGAAATGTCGCGTGCGACGCCAAGGCGTATAAAATATTCGCCCCAGCCCGTCGCCGAGACGCCGCAAGTCTCATTATTTGCAAAGGTTCCGGCCCCGATGATCGGCGCGTCCCCGACCCGGCCATAGCGTTTATTGGTCATCCCACCGGTCGAGGTCCCCGCCGCAAGATTGCCGTCCTTATCGAGAGCAACGGCACCAACGGTCCCAAAACGATTGCGAGGTTCCTGCGATGCGGGGAAATCGGAAACCGTTCCGGGCTTCTTGACGGCTTCTTTTTCTTCCCTCAATACCTTTTGCAAGCCGTCCCAGCGTTCCTGCGTAAAGAAATACTTCTCGTCAACCAATTCGACCTTCTGCTCTTTGGCAAACTGTTCAGCTCCGTCGCCCGTCATCATCACGTGCGGCGACTTTTCCATGATCGCACGTGCGAGAGTGATCGGATTCTTTACGTGACGCAGACCGGCGGCCGCACCGGCGGCGAGCGTTTTTCCGTTCATTATTGACGAATCAAGTTCATTCTTGCCGTCGTGCGTAAAAACCGCACCTTTGCCCGCATTGAACAGAGGCGAATCTTCCATCATACGGATCGCGAGTTCAACAGCGTCGAGGCTCGATTTGCCCGACTGTAGAGCTTTGTAGCCCGCCAGTACGACCTCGCTTAGCTTTTCGCGAAACGCCTTTTCCTTCTCCGGCGTCATCGTCGCTTTCGTGATCACACCAGCTCCGCCGTGGATAATAAACCCAAGCCGCGGTGTCTGCGGCGATTGCAGTTGCTTGGTCTCGGCAAAACCTCCTTTTTGCGAAAAGGCGCCGAGCGGAAAAATAGTAAAGGTGAGTAATATAAGAACTGAGATCATTTTCTTCATTGAGTGAAATGCTCCGACAAAATTCGTTGATTCGAAAACAGATTAACACAAGGCATTATCTCTTTCTTTGCGTTCTTGGCGGCTTTACGTGAAATTTCCCAGATCTTCAAAAGAATTTCACGCAAAGTCGCTAAGAACGCAAAGAAAGACCGGAGAAGAACTGCTGAAAACTAGAGCTCGCCACCAATAATTCAACCTCTTCGACCGCCCACGGTGAGATCTTTGTGTCCGGCGAAGCTGCATCCGTACAAAACTCCTGCCAATCGACCCATTTCACTGCCTCGACCTCGTCAGGATTGGGCTTTGGAGGTTTATCTGTCACGCCTACAAACACAGGGCAGATTTCATTCTCGACGACGCCGTCTTTCTCAGCCCGATATCGAAAATCGGGCAGCATCAATTTCAGATCGACGCCGATGATCCCGAGCTCAAATTTCAAACGCCGCTTCGCCGCGTCGATCGTCCGTTCATGCAACATCACATGCCCACAGCACGAATTGGACCAAACGCCCGGCCATGTTTTCTTCGTAAGGGCACGTTGCTGAAGCAGCAGTTCGCCGCGAGAATTGAATAGGAAGATCGAGAATGCGAGATGCAATTTCGTGTCGCCGTGGTGAACCAACGGTTTCTCTTCCGTCCCTATAGGTGTTCCCGCGTCATCGACATAAACGAGCATATCGTCGAACCGAAAATGCAATGTCCGCCAATAATATGCGACGCTAACGACGATCGCGAAACCGATCAACGCGGGAATTGTCATCCCGCCAAAAACAGCGATAGCCGTCCAAAAGAAGACTATCAGAAACGCACTCGACACGAGTTGCACGGGTGTTGGCAATAGCGGTTTCGCTCGCCATAAAAACGCCTCGATCACGATCGCGGCGATCGAGCCGGTGACGAGCCACCCCGTAAAATTTGATAGCGGAACGCCATAAAAACCGCCGTTTCCCTCGTATTGCCAAAATCCGAGCTTGACCGCTCCTGGATCGAGTACGAGATCGAACGCGGTCGCGATCATTGCTGTCGCGACCACTCGAAAAACGGCATTTGTAAACATCGCCCGTGCCACCGCGTATGCTCCGATTATCAAGGGAGTCCACGCCAAAAACACTGTCCACGGCGTTGTCCCAAACAGTTTTGCACCCAAAAGCTCAGAATAGCCGAAATGACCATATGGAAAGCCGGTGAAGATCGCCAACGTTTCGATCAGCAAAGCATAAACGCCTAGTAACGACCAGAGCAGCAACGCGTCACGCCACCCGAGCCAACGCCGAGTCGCCCAAAATGCAGGTATAGCAAACAGTATGACGTTCAAACCCGACAGCCAATGCGACCACGGCGGCAGCGGAACATTGACCATAAAGAATGCGGAGGCCACTAAAAATAGCAGCGTCGCGGTAACTATGATTTGTTTGGTTCTATTCGCGCCTTTCATTAGCTAGGTTCGAAGAGCGGAGGCAAGCCCGCCTTCCTGA
>JANLTF010000347.1:0-1881 GCA_031362825.1 Acidobacteriota bacterium
AGAACCGGTATAAGAAATTCAAATTCGTTGTCGCCGGGCTGATACTTCTGCTGATCGCAATATTGGTTGGGGCAGGCTTTGGGATCTATTATTTGATCCGCTGGATGTTTTAAGGGCAGATTGTCCGCATTAAAAAAGCACGATGGAGAACAATTCTCTATCGTGCTTTTTCGTATGTAAATTCTCGCTTCTATTTATTGACTGGCGTTGGCCGCGATGCGGTCGATTTCGGCTTAAGAGCTTCCAGTGCGAGTGATTTCGCTTGCGGGATAAGCTCGATCCCTTTGGTGAGCGTCGTGTCGTAATCGTTAAAGACCTGAAGCGAAGTTTGCTGTCCGTATGCCGCAGTGACAAATTCGGTTCGGAGCAAACGAGTGACGAATTCACGTTCGCTGTCTGTCACCGATCCCGCGATCTTGTATTTCTCCGACGCGAACTGTTTATACGCCGCATATAGCTGCTCGGTGATCGGGAAGTCGGTTTTCTTGATGTCGTACTCGAACATTAGCGGCTTATCGACCTTGTACGATTCGAAGCCCTTGACTCGTCCGCCAACAACCTCAAGCGAAAATGCGAGGATCGGATTGACCAGACGGTTTTGCGTCTTGGCACGCTCGGACGGGATCGTCTGCGGTTTGAGCGCAACATCGGGATTGATACCGCCGCCGCTGTAAACACTGCGCCCCGCGTCCGTTTTGCTCTCGGGCCCGGTCGGAGCTACGGGCTCAGAATTTTCGTCGCGAAATGTGCCGCCGTCGGTGTAATAATTGTAAAGATCCCCGTTCGAATAGTCCCGTTGTATGAGACGGCCCGAAGGCGTTTCGTATTTGGCGATCGTCAAGAGCAGCATCGAGCCGTAGTCGAGCGGGAATGGATTTTGAACCAATCCTTTACCGAAAGTGTTCTCGCCAACGATCAGGGCCCGATCGTGGTCCTGTAAAGCACCGGCAAGTATCTCAGAAGCGGATGCCGTATTTCGATTGACCAAGACAACGACCGGAACCCGCTCGGGATTCTTGTTATCGGCCGAATATGGTTCGGTAACTCCGGCGAGACGGCCCTTTTGGGTGAATACATTCTGGCCTTCGCCGAGAAAAGTATTGGCAACGCGATATGCCTGGCCGACGAGGCCGCCGCCGTTATCACGCAGGTCGATGACGAGTTGCTGCATCCCTTCGGCCTTGAGGCGTTTCATGCCTTCGGCAAATTCGCGAGCGGTCGTTTGGTTAAATCCGCCACGCATCGCCATATAGCCGACGCCGGGACGGATCATATAAACTTCGCTGATCGATGGCTGTGACACGGAATCGCGAATGATCTCGACGGTCTCTTTTTGGCCGGTGGCAAGCCGTTCGACGACGAGCTTCGCGGGCGTTCCCTTGGGGCCGCGGAGGAAATTACGAACTTCGGCAAACGGTTTGCCGAGCATAGACGTGCCGTTGACCTCGACGATCTTATCGCCGTAACGGAGACCGGCACGATTGGCCGGAGCACCGTCAAATGTAGCTTTGATATAGGTCGCGAGGATTTTGCCATCGGCGTCCGCGAGGTCGCCGATCGTTGCGCCGATACCAAAATAACGCGAACTTTGGTCGGTACGAAATTGCTCGGCTTCTTTTGCATCGAAGTAATTCGAGTGCGGATCGAGCGAGTGAAGCATCGTGTCGATCGACGATTTGAATAGATCGTTGTAATCGAGCTTGCCGCCCTTCACATGGCCGGCCTCGATGACCGACAAGGCCTCAGCGATGTCTTTTTCAATATCCTCAACGCGGAAGACCTTTTTAGGTACAGCCGCGGCGGGAGCATCTTTAATTTTTGAAAGATCGACGCTTACCGTTGTTGACGAGCCCTGGCCAAAGCCGATGGACGCGAATAATA
>JANLTF010000390.1:0-7788 GCA_031362825.1 Acidobacteriota bacterium
TATGAAAACGACCGCCAAGACCGGCAAGGTCGTCGCCGCCTTCCCGATCGAACCGGACAGCGAGATCATGATCATCACGCAGCAGGCCAAACTAATTCGCCTAGGCGTCGACAAGATCCGCGAAACCGGTCGCTCAGCCCAAGGCGTCACCCTAATCAAAACCGGCGACGACGACCTCGTCACCAGCGTCTCGCTGTTAGCTCCTGAAGGCAGCGACGACGGAGACGGCGGCAGCGAGGGCGAGGAATAGCCCGACGACTTATCAATTGCCACTAGTTTTAACTAGTGGATGAGTAAACAACTAAATTCCCGGCTTTAGCCAAACATTAGGCTAAAGCGGGAACTTTTTTTTGTAACCAAACCACTAGCTAAAGCTAGTGGCAACTAATTCGACGGCTGTGCCGCTCTATTTGCGGAGAAGCTATGCTTCTCCGATAGCAATAAACTACTCTCGCGGCTATGCCGCCGCTCCTTCGCGGCCAAAGGAGAAGCGGCGGCGTAGCCGCGAGAGGTTTTTCCGCCTTTCGGTGAACCATAGGTTCACCGCAAATAGACGGGCGAAGCCCGAAAACATCAGAATCCCCACAAAAACCATATAAACACTGCCTCTCACCCGAATATTCCACCCGGCCGTCACGTGTAACCTCTAAGAAATCACGAGAAACCTGCCAGCCGTCACGTGTAACCTGTAAGAAATCACGAGAAACCTGCCAGCCGTCACGTGTCACCTGTAAGAAATCACGAAAAAGCTGCCAGCCGTCACCTGTAACCTGTAAGAAATCACGAGAAACCTGGCAGCCGTCACGCGTAATCTGTAAGAAATCACCAGAAACCTGCTAGCCGTCACGTCTAACCTGTAAGAAATCACGAAAAACCTGCCAGCCGTCACGTGAAACCTGTAAGAAATCACGGAAAACCTGCCAGCCGTCACGTGTAACCTGTAAGAAATCACGAGAAACCTGCCAGCCGGCAACAGACGACTGTGAGTCGCGGACACACGGCTTACGGTCGCGAGGGCTTTGACGGCTCGGCCGGTCTATTTGCGGAATAGCTACGCTTTTCCGGCGCTAATGAATTCTCCACACGGCTATGCCGCCGCTTCTTTCGTGGTAATGAAAATCCGGCGGCAGAGCCGCATTTCTTATTCGATAGCGACGGTGGAGCATAGCTCCACCGCAAATAGACGGGCAAAGCCCTGGGAGTAATGTTCTTAGGGCTTCGCGATCTTCTTTAGTTCAGTGATGATCGCGTCGGGTTCGGCGCGCTTTTTGTAGTCGGTCTCGATGAACGCGTAGGTTATCTTGCCCTTTTTGTTGACTATGTACGTCACCGCGAGGGGCAGTTCGGGCAGTTTCATCGCGTTGTGTTTGGCGACGTCGAGGCCCATCGAGCGGTATTTTTCGTCGGTTTTGTCCGGGAGCTGGTAAACAATGCCAAGCTTTCTGGCAAGATCGAGGTTCGGGTCGCTGAGGACGGTGTAATTTAGCTCGTTCTTCTTTGCAATTGCCAGCGACGCGTCCGGATTCTCTGCGGAAACGGCCACGAGCGTGCCTCCGGCGGCTTTGATATCGGCAACGCGCGATTGGAGTTTGCGAAGATACGTATTGCAGAACGGACACCACGACCCGCGATAGAAGACAAGCACAACATTGCCGCCTTTGAGCAGTTGTTTGCTGGTAACCGTCTGTCCGCTGCTGTCTTTCAACGAAAATTCGGGCAGCGTATCGCCCACCTTCGAGGCATTCGCGGCCGCATTTTCTGCCGTCACGATCATTTTTTCCTGGGCAAAGATACCGCACGATAGGGCAAGCATTGCGCAGAATACTATCGAGAGATGACGGCTTACAGATTTATTCATTATTTCTCCTGAATTTGAATGGAATTCTACTGTCGCCGATAGAATTCCCTGCGGGGAGTCTTTTATTCCGTTGTGAGAGATTGAGCCGTGTCCTTAGCCCCGCACGTGAGTAAGGGCTCGACATCGTGTTCTGCACGCCTTGATGAGACCGCGCCCGTTTTTGCTTATGTTGATTGTACTCGCGTCGAGCCCTTACTTACGTGCGGGCTACTGACACTAGAGACAACTCCATTGGCCGGCGACGCGCATGGCGGGGGCACCGGCGCCGCCGCCTTGGCAGGGCGTTGTCGAACGGCGACAGTCGGTACAGTAGAGCATCGTGCCATTCGGCTTGTTTTGCGGTAGGGAATTTAACTGTAGAGAGGGGAGCTGCACTCCGGCACCGAACTCCACGTCCGTACCGAATACGGTCGGGTGTCCCTGGACCGAGCCCTCCGCGGGTTGGCCGGTCATAAACACGACGGTCGCGCGGTCGAAATTGTTTTTATTCGCGGCCCCGACCGGAGCGCCCAGCGTTTGGCATCCGAGAATGTTGCCGTCGTAGCAAAATCTGTCGCCCGTCGAATAAACCCGTACGCGCTCGTCCATCGTGAAGGTCTTGGGCCCGTAAAGACTGCCGCTCGACACATACGTGCGGCGTGCCTTGAAGATGATTGGGTTTTCGAAGATCGAATTGACCACATTGATCGGATACGAATAGTCGCCCGCGTATGGATTTTCGGCTCCGTTGTAAACGATGGAGTTCGTCATCGCTTCGGCCTGCGAGCCGATGATCGTCGTCGTGCCGCTGTCCAGAATATTTATGAACGTCCCGCCCAGTGCGTTGGCAAAACCGCCGCTAAAAGTGTCCTGCACCAAGACCATTCCCACTCGCTCGAAGTCCATGGAGTTCGCGTTCTGTCCGGGCCCGCGTTTTGGATTGATAAAGAGCGAGCCCGCGATCTTCCAGTCGGTGTTGCGCGAATTGACGTAGATCCCCGCGTCTCGATTGTAGATAAAACGGCACGCGTTGATCTTGACGTAGTCGAATTGCCATTGAAGATTTGTCTGCGTGAGGCCGTAGGCGTTGATGCCGCGGTTGAAATTCTGGAAGGTGACGCGGTCGAAGTTAAATCCCTGCGAAGAAACCCACGCACCGTATGCCTCGACGCCGCTGGTTCCCTCGTTCGACTGTGCGTAGAGCTCGATATCGCGGAAACTGACGTTCTCGACGCACTCGCCGACGCGGAAAAGCGATGTATTACTGCCTCTCAGCGTGATGCGGGCCGGGTTCTTGCGTACGAGATCGCTGGTCGATGCAAGCGAATGTAGGCCGTTCGTCCCTTCGATAACGATCCCCGACGGCAGGGCCACAGGCGACGTAATGATATAATCGCCATCCGGAACGGTCAGCGTGCCGCCATTGTTCGCGGCTATCGCCGCCATCGCACTCTTGAATGCGACCGTGTCGTCGGTTGTTCCATTGCCAAGAGCTCCGAAGTCGCGGATGTTGTAGAAGCCGCGAGTGCGTTCGTCCGCCTGGGCGGGCCAATTGTAGGTCACCGTGCCAGCGTATTTGTCGCCCGCGATGGTTATCTTATAGCGCTTATCTTCCCCTTGAAAGCACCATTTGCCGTCGGTCGGGCTCGCCTTGACGACGGCGGTCGTGGCATTTGACTGCACGATCGAAGCACCGCTCGCACCGCAGGAAGAAACCTTCATCGGCGTCGAAGGCGTCAGATCGGTGATCGTCACCGTCGCCGAAGGCGGCACATAACGCACGGCACAGGTCGGCCCCGTCTGCGTCTTCGGCACGTCAACAATAATGTTGTAGCCCTCAAACTTATTCTGAGCGGAGGCGGAGAATGTGAACACCAGACAAAAAAATGCGGACACCACGAAAAGTTTTTTCATAATGCCCACATTATCGCGTAAACTACAGCCTACGGCAAAGTCAGACTATTTTCTCAGATCGCTCGGGCCGTCGGCAACCAGATCGAAGTCGGATAACTCATCGTTGATGGTCACCGTACGCGGACTAAACTGGAATCGCTTGGAAGCGACGCTGACGACATAGGTCTCGCCAGATACAAGATCGTCGAACCGGTAATACCCGAACGACGATGTTCTTACGCTGCGAGTGTTGCCCGTGGAATCAGCCATTACGACGGTTGCATTTGTAATGCCGCGTCCGTCAGATGTCAGGACGCGTCCGCTAACGCTGACAGTTGCCGCAGTTGGTCCCGCCGGGATCTGCCACATTCCGCGACCGTGAGTCGCGATTCGTACGATCCGGCCCGGAGCCATAGCAATGTCAAACACGGCTACGCGCGGCAGGCCGGTTCCAAACGGATACCAATTGGCACCTGCGTCAAACGAATAATAGACGCCGATATCCGTCCCCGCATAGAGCCGGTTCGAATCGATCGGATCGACCATAAATGCATTGACAGGTACTTGCGGAATTACATTTGCCCCTGTACCAACGCGTGCAACCCAAGTTGGAGAAATGTTTTCAGTATCGGCAAAACTGCTCAGCGTTGTGGTTCTCCAAACGTTAGTTACGCCAAATGCCGATATAGTAACGTATGCCGTATCGGCATTCAGAGGATCGACGACCGCGCGGGCGATATAGCTATTGGGAACTGTGTTTGCGGGATCGAGATCGATCAAAGTCGTCGAGCCGGTCGTCGTTCCGAAAATACCACCGTTTTGCTGTCCGACGATCCGCACATTATCGTTTTGGGGGGAAATTCCGATCGCGCTCAGTGGTCCGCCGAAGACCTGGCTGACAACAGTTTGAGTTGTTCCTGTATCCGCGGAGCGACAAAGGCGATTCGTGCCGAGATATACCGTGTTGGGATTGCCCGGGCCCTGTTCCAATGGACCGTAGAACAAAGGGGTTCCTGAGCAGGACGCACTCGTTACCCAACTATTTCCGGCGTTAACGCTCCGCCTATAGGTCGTAGCATTTTGAAACGTATGATACATCGTAACGTTGGTGGTATTGGTAGCGTTTTGGTCGATGACCGAATTACCGCCGTCGCCGCCCGCAATTAGATTCCATGTTCCTGCCGGGAAATGCTTGTTCGTACCGTTATCCTGAGTTCCGCCAATAGTGAAATTTGTGTCTATCGGATGAACGGCGAGGCCTGTAAATTGGGTAGCATTGAATGTCGAATTGTTCAAGGAAACCCATGAGACTCCGCTATTTGTCGATTTCCAAATGCCGCCGTCTGAACCGAAATATATTGTTGACGGCAGCGAAGGAGCAACCGTGATCGCCTGTGTGTCCGTATGCAGACCGGCCTGACTGGCGATAAATGACGTTGCGCCGTTTGTTGAAAACGCAAAGGTAACGCCGCCAAAGTTGTCCGAACCGCCTACATAGACACGTGTTGCATCATTAGGATCGACCGCGAGACCGATGTCATACCAACATTGTAGGTTGCAAAAACCAGTGTTGCTTTGCGTCGTCCAGGACGCTCCGCCGTCTATCGAACGATAAACTCCGCCATTTCCCTCGCCAGTCGCGGAGAAAACTGTGGTGACGGCGCCGACCCGGTTGATCGCCAATTCGATCCTGTTCGTACCGGCAACAGGCTTCGTTAGCGCAAATGTCGGAGTAGCGGCGAGGGCATTGGTTGAGAGATAAACGCCTCCACCTCCGACACCAAAAACATCACCTGCGGCGACAACCAAGCGGTTCGGGTTTCCCGGATCCAGTACGACATCGGTTAGGCAAAGAAAATTATTGGTCCCAACACCGCTCAACTTTGAAAATGTCGGTGAAACACCGGTGGCATTAGTTGAACGATAGAGCCCGTAAGGCGGAGTCGAAACCGGAAAACTTCCACTGACACCACCAAACCCCGCGCCAGTAGCAACGAAAATATTATCGGCGTTGGTCGGATCTACCGCGATTCTGGCTACCGCCGATCCACTGAAAACGTCAACATTAGAAGTATTTTTGTTCAATGCGGACGAAATAGTCGGACTCCCGGAGCTGGCATTGGTAATGCGGTAAACGCCAACTCCGAAAAAGCTGTCTAACGAGAACTGTGGTTCACCGGTGCCTACATAAACTGTTTCGGGATCACTAGGTGCGATCGCAACTGCTCCTATCGCTAAACTCAGAGCGTTATCGAGCAATGCGGTCCAAGTCGTTCCTCCGTCGGTAGTGCGATAGAGTCCGCCTTGAGCGGTGCCTACGTAAACGATGTCGGGATTTGTCGGATGTACTGCGATCGCGATTGTGCGACCTGACCAACCAACATTGGCAATCGGATTAGGGCCAATCGTCGCCCAAGGCGACATGAGAGCTTCCTTTTTAGGCGAGGCAGGCATCTCGATAAGCTTGGCCTCCTGTTCTTCCAACTTCTTAATGCCATTGATCCTCAGCTGCGGGTCGAAGGGCTTGTCTTTTTCTACCCCGCGAAACATGGCGTACTGCTCTGCCCGCTTGAGCAGGTATTCTTCCTTACTCATTCCGTTCAGGGCCTCATTCTCGGACTCGGACTCGGATGGCAAGTCCGGATCGCCGTAGAAATAGGTGGCTATCTTTGCTCCGACCATGGTTATCGAACCCCACCCGATAAAGAGCCCCACCACTAATAGAGATAACGAACCAATTGCGACAATGCGTCTCATGTTTTTCTCCTACTAAATGTTCATCTTAAGCGTTCCTGGCCGGACTGCACACTATTTTGAGCATTTCTGATTACATCTAAATTCATTACCCGATCGGAATTCCGCTCGGATTACATGTCATCTCGATAAGCGTGTATTTCTTCTTCAGATCGGCGATCGCTTTGTTCTGAGCGTCCATAAGCTCAAGATAATTCGCAGGCGGATTACCCCAACAACCCTGTGTCCGATAAAAGCGAATCTGGCGGTTCTTTCTATCCACTAGCTTGCCTCGAGAGCAGCGAGCTTTGAGTTTCTTTAGCGTCTGAGCGACTGTGATTCGTGTAATCGTTTCTTGTCCCGAACTCGATGAACCTGGGACCGCAGAAACGACCTCATCCGATTTAACATCTGCGGGAAGGCATTTGTACGACTGCGACATCGCTTGGATGCCGAAAAGAGGGAATAAAAGGAGTAACCAAAGGGCTTTCACGCGAACGATCCTCCGCCATTACTTCGATTCAACCAAGGTCGAAGGCCTGGCTCCTAACAAGTACACAACTTAAAAGATTTGTCCGAAAACTACCTTTTATTTTTATCACAATTTCCTCGATATTTAAACCACTTTTTAACCGGGGCGATTTGAAAGAGAAATAAACTGGGCGAACGCGCGAACACTATGATGCGTCGAGAGGTAACAGGGACTGAACATCTCCGCGGAGCATCAAGGCGTCTAGGCCGAAATGCTGGTATGCGAGCCGCGTTGCCATGCGGCCGCGGGGCGTGCGGTTGATGAAGCCAATTTGCAGGAGATACGGTTCGATGATCTCTTCGATCGAGTCGCGTTCTTCGTTGATGGCGGCTGACAGTGTACCGAGACCGACGGGGCCGCCGTCGAATTTTTCGATGATGGTTTTGAGCAGCTTGGCGTCGCGTTCGTCGAGGCCGTAGCTGTCAACTTCCATTCGATCAAGCGCGTTGCAGGCGACAGCCTCGGTCACGCGACCGTCGTGATCGACCTCTGCAAAATCGCGTACACGGCGGAGCAGGCGGTTGACGATACGCGGGGTTCCGCGTCCGCGCTTGGCGATCTCGTGCGAACCGCGTTCGTCGATGCCGACATTCAGTATGTTTGCCGACCGCTCGCAGATAGTTTGCAGGTCGTCGATCGCGTAAAAATCGAGGTGAAAAATGATACCGAATCTTCCTCTTAACGGAGCCGTGATCAAGCCCGGTCGCGTCGTCGCTCCGACAAGCGTAAACTTTGGCAGCTCGAGCTTTATCGACCTTGCGGCCGTGCCCTGGCCGATCATGATGTCGATATT
>JANLTF010000051.1:0-6221 GCA_031362825.1 Acidobacteriota bacterium
GTCTGCGACTCGCGGTCAAAGAGCACCAACGCGTGCGGCGAACAATTCAGCAGCTCCCACGCGACGCGGCTGATCTTTATCACGCCCCGCCGGTCCATCGTCGCCTGCGGCGCATGCCAACGCCCCGCCCTCACGCCAGGCCTGCAAATTTCCCATTTCTTACTCATAGTTTCTCCTAATTTTTGGCCACGAATGGCACGAATCTCACGAACGGTTTAGCACCGGTTGCGAGTTGTCAGTTCCGAGTCGCGAGCTTTTTTTAATTCCAGCTATCAGCCACCAGCTCCGAGTCACCAGCCAGAAACTGCCCTCTGCCGCTGCTACTGCCGCTGATTTCATTTTCCCAAACCTCAGTAACCAATTTCAAGCATACTTTGCAGGCTTTGACGTACTTTGCGTACTTTGACGTACTTTTCAGTTTTTGGCGTACTTTGCAGATAATGCAGACCGAAAGCCCCATTTTCACGGGCTCTGTTTCAGCACAGAGGCACGGAGATAAGATTTTTTTAACCGCCGATGGACGCAGATGAGCGCAGAAAAGATCAGCATTAGCCTAAATATCTCTGGATTTATCTGTGTTTATCTGTGTTGATCTGCGGTTAATTTCCTCTCTCTGATTCTGCGACTCCGTGGTGAATCAAATGCCCGCCGTGATGACCGTCGCTATGGGTCGAAGATGGGAGCAGGATGTGACGGTCATTTTTTCGATTTTTACCTTTTCGTAAAGCGGCACCAAACGTTTTTCGTGCGTAACCGAGCCTCTTTTTAGCGTAACCAGCCTGATTTCCGTGGTAACCAAGGCTAAAAATGGCGGCACCAAATTCTCCGGCCCCAAAACCAAAAACCGAAGACCCAAGACCAAAAACCAAAATTCCCCGTTCCACTCGCTCGATTCGCTTATGCTGTGATAAGCTATCCGAATATTGCGATGAGCGAACCTTATACCTCGCTCGCTTCTGATTTACTGAGCAAAAGAACAAAATTAGAGTTTTGGAGCAAACACAATTATGACTGAACTTAACATACCATCGAGCGTTACTAACGAAGAACTGATCCGCTGGGTGACCGACGCTGTCGAGCTGTGCAAACCCGACCGCGTCCACTGGTGCGACGGCACCAAGGAAGAGTACGACCGCATGTGCCAGGAAATGGTCGACGCCGGTACTTTTATCAAATTAAACCCCGAGAAACGGCCCAATTCGTTCCTCGCCCGCTCGCACCCGAGCGATGTCGCCCGCGTCGAGGATCGCACCTACATTTGCTCGCTCGCCAAAGGCGACGCCGGCCCGACCAACAACTGGATGGCCCCGGTCGAAATGAAGGGCATCCTCAAGAAAAAATTCAACGGCTGCATGCAGGGCCGAACGATGTACGTCGTCCCATTTTGCATGGGACCGATCGGTTCGCGGATCTCGCAGTTTGGCGTTCAATTGACCGATTCGGCATACGCCGCGGTCAATATGAAGATCATGACCCGAATGGGCACCAAGGCCCTCGAAAACCTCGGCGACGGCGAATTTACACGCTGCCTGCACACCGTCGGTATGCCTCTCGCCGCCGGCCAACAGGACGTCGCATGGCCTTGCTCGCCGGATCCGAAAGATAAGTACATTGTTCACTTTCCGGAGGAAAATTCGATCGTTTCGTACGGCTCAGGATACGGCGGAAATGCTCTGCTCGGCAAGAAATGCCTCGCTCTGCGTATCGCTTCGAACCTCGGCCGAGCCCAAGGCTGGCTCGCCGAACACATGCTTATCGTTGGCGTAAAATCGCCCGACGGCCAAAAAGATTACGTTTGTGCGGCGTTCCCGTCCGCATGCGGCAAGACCAATTTCGCGATGCTTATTCCGCCGAAGGAATTCGTTGACGAAGGCTGGGAGATCACCACCGTCGGCGACGACATCGCCTGGATCAAGCCCAACGAAGAAGGCAAACTCCACGCGATCAACCCCGAAAACGGCTTCTTTGGCGTCGCTCCGGGTACGAATTATTCGACCAATCCCAACGCGATGCTCTCGATCAAAGAAAACACCATCTTCACCAACGTCGCCCTCACCGACGACGGCGACGTCTGGTGGGAAGGCATGGACGGCGACGCCCCGGCCCACGCCATCGACTGGCAAGGCAACGACTGGACACCGGCGAGCGAAGGCAAAGCCGCCCACGCAAACTCGCGCTTCACCGCCCCGATCGACCAATGCCCCGTGGCCGATCCGATGTTTAACGATCCTGCCGGCGTTCCGATCTCGGCTTTCATCTTCGGTGGGCGGCGAAATAGTGTCGTACCTCTTGTTTTACAATCATTTAACTGGGCCTTCGGTGTGTATCAGGCCGCGACGATGGGATCAGAACAAACGGCCGCCGCCTTTGGTAACATCGGCGAGGTTCGCCGCGACCCTTTTGCGATGTTGCCTTTTGCGGGCTATCACATGGGCGATTACTTTTCGCACTGGCTCGATTTCGGCCGCCAGATCCCCGAACCGCCGCGTATTTTCTCGGTCAACTGGTTCCTCAAAGATGAGAACGGTAAGTTCGCATGGCCCGGCTACGGCGAGAACATGCGTGTCCTCAAATGGGTCGTCGAGCGTTCGCGAGGCAAGTCGATCGGAGTCGAAACGCCGCTTGGCTGGATGCCGCGTTACGAGGACATGGACTGGCGCGGGCTCGAGTTTACCGAGGAGCAATTTAACGCGGTAATGAATATCGACCGCGACCTCTGGCTCAAGGAGATCGCCATGCACGACGATCTTTTCTTCAAGCTCTACGACCGCCTGCCAAAGGAAATGACCTTTATGCGTGAGCTACTCGTCTCAAATCTCTGGCGTTCACCCGAACTCGGCCTCGCCGCACCGCGTGTCGAAGCCGAGGAATCGGTCAAGGCCGTGAGCCAGTAGATACCAATTCCCCCTCTTACGAAAAAGGCGGCTTGGTTCAGGCCGCCTTTTCGTTTTACCATTACATCTTAATGAGTAACGCCAATAGCTACAGCAGATTTCGCTTTGCCCGTGGACCGCTCGAATCGGTTTACAAGAACGAAGAAACGCGTCGTCCCGACTTCCCTCTTCACGAAGAAATGTCAAAGCGGCGGTTTCCTGTCCGAATCCTCAGATATTGGTGGCTAAATCTCGTGATTCAGGAAGAAGCAAAACAGCTCGGACGTCCGCTGAATATCGTCGATGTCGGTAGCGACCGGGGCACGATCAAGCGCCTTATTTCTCCGATCGAAGGCTCAAAATGGATCGGCCTCGATATAGATATTTCCCGCGAAGGGATCGAACTCGCGAAATACGACGAACTCGTCAAATGCGATTTTGACGAAGGCCTCGCATTACCGGACGGCGTCGCGGACATCGCGATCTGCTCACACGTCCTCGAGCATCTTCCTCGCCCCGAGTTCACGATGTCCGAGATAAATCGGATAATGAAGCCAGGCGGTCTGCTCCTTGTCGGCGTACCGGTCGCACCAAGATTATTCGCAAAGATCCGAGAGCGGCAATTTGAAAAACAGCTCGCCGCCGGCACACGAACAAAGTGGCAGCACGTCCGCGTATATTGGCGCAGACGCCTCGAACAGCTCGCTCAGGATGCAGGTTTCCAAGTCGAATTCTCAAGCGGAACCGCGATCGTCCGAAAGAAAGGTAGCCGCCTCGAAGATCACGCCTCCTGGATCAGGATCAACCAGATAGCAGCCGCACTATTCCCTGCAATGGGCCAGGAGATATGCATGCAGCTACGCAAGCGAAAATAACAACCCTCGATTTTTGCGATAGATCGGCGTGATATACTATTCCCATCCCGCAAGGAGCAGTTCAAAATGACAAGTTTTCTTAGCAGATATTCGACCTATATTTACGCGATCCTCCGGATCGTGACGGGATTTTTGTTTGCCGCACACGGCTCGCAAAAGCTTTTTGGCTATCCCGCGTCTGCGTCGGGCGGCGGCGAACTTTCAGCTCTGATGGCTGTTGGCGGAGTCATCGAACTCGTTGGCGGATTCCTGATAATGATCGGGTTTTTCACCGGATTTGCTGCGTTCATTTCAAGCGGAACGATGGCCGTTGCCTATTTTATGTTTCATCAGCCGAAAGGAGCTCTGCCGATAATGAACGGTGGAGACGCGGCTGTCCTGTATTGTTTTATCTTTCTCTACATCGCGTCTCGCGGTTCCGGCGTATGGAGCGTCGATTCGGTCTTTCGAGGTTCTAGCAGTTCGAACGGCGGCTGATTTCAGCCAACTCACTGCCAAATTCTACATCTAATTAGCTGAGGTAAATATGGAAGACTTTACTACCACATACGGAAATTCAGTCGCGGAATCGGCACCCGCAGAACGTGCCGCATTTATTCGCAAAACATATCTTTTGCTCGCTGGGGCGATACTTGCGTTCGTCGCGGTCGAGGGCTTTTTATTCGCCAGCGGAATCGCCGTCGCGATCGCGAGCGTTCTATTTAGCGGCGGAGCGATCGGATGGCTCGTCGTGCTTGGCTTGTTTATGGGTGTTTCGTTCCTGGCGAACCGCTGGGCGACATCAGAGACTTCGACGGCCGTACAATATGCCGGTCTTGGCATTTTTATCATCGCTGAAGCGATCATTTTCGTTCCGTTGATACTCGTCGCGACGAGTGTGTCCGGCGACTCTTCGGTTTTACTCAAGGCCGGTGTTGTTACGCTTGGTTTGTTTCTTGGCATAACGATGACCGTGTTCATCACTCGGACCGACTTTTCGTTCCTCCGACCGGTTCTCGCGATCGGCGGTTTTGCGGCATTGGGCTTTGTCGTGGCAAGTGCGATCTTTGGCTTTTCGTTGGGAACGGTTTTCGCGTTTGTTATGGTTGCATTCGCCGGAACTGCGATCCTCTACGAAACATCCAACGTGCTCCACCGTTTTAATACAAAACAGCATGTCGCAGCGTCTCTCACGTTGTTTGCGAGCGTTGCCTTATTGTTCTGGTACATCCTGAGCATTTTTAGTTCACGCGACTAGGAACAGTCAAAATAACAAGAGCCGCCGTTTGGTTTTTTATCCCAACGGCGGTATTTTTGTGTCAGAGGTAAACTAAATGAAACGATATTTTGTCATCGCGGTCCTAACGGCCGCATTTGCACTTGTCGCTCTTGGCCAAGGCACGCCCGCATCCACGACCACCAAACTAAAAATTGGCGACATGGCTCCGGATTTTACGCTGACCGACACGGCCGGAACGAAGGTAAAACTCAGTGATTTTCGCGGTAAGAACAATGTTGTCCTTGCCTTTTACGTTTTCGCCTTTACAGGTGGCTGAACGAAGGAACTCCAGGCATACCAGGCTGGTATTGCCAACTTCGAAGCGGTCGCAACCAAAGTTTTCGGGATCAGCATGGATTCCCGCTTTTCAAACAAGGCCTTTGCCGAGAAGATCGGCGTCACGTCGTTTCAGTTGCTCAGCGATTGGGATCGAAAGGTGACCAAACAGTACGGCCTATACAACGAGGAAAAGGGCTTTGGCAGTCGTGGAACTTTTGTAGTGGACAAAGAAGGAAAAATTCAGCAGATCGTTCTCGACAACCTGGCGATCGACCCAACCAGCACGCTTGAGGCCTGCAGCCTTATGGAAAAGAAATTGGTAGTCGCTCCGCCTAAACCCTAAATACGGCGGAGGATCGGCCATCTAACGTTTCGATCCTCCGACTATTTCTATTCTTCGCGAAGACTCGACGGCTCGATTTCCGCCGGTACTAGATTACCGTCCGAATCCTGCATCAATATCTCGATACGCCGTTCGGCTTTGGTCAAGCGGTCGCGGCAATCGCGTGAGAGCCTGATTCCCTGCTCAAACAATGCGAGGCTCTCTTCAAGCGGCATATCGCCGTCCTCGAGCTTTCCAACGATCTCTTCGAGCTCCGCTAGGGAGGCTTCAAATGTCTTTTCCATATTCTTAAGCTCCCCTCCTTACCAAGGAGGGGTGGCAGCCGCTTCGGCTGACGGGGTGGTTCTCTCTTAAAGCCTCGAACTACTTCACCAGTTCCTCGGCCTGCTTGAGTAGGTCGGCAATATTCCCGACACCGAGATTCTTGCCTGCCTTTGTAACGCCGCCGGACGCGATGGCGATCATTTCCTGGCCCACCTTTCGGGCGATGTCGGTCGCGAGTTTGTCGTCCTTGAGGCCGACGATCTGCCAGCGGTCGCCGTTCCTTTTCATCTTAACGTCGAACGGCCGGTCAGCTAGTTTGCTCGTGACCA
>JANLTF010000462.1:0-3484 GCA_031362825.1 Acidobacteriota bacterium
GTCTATCTGTATCTTCCCGATCTTAAAGACCGCGAGGTCAGCCAACTCCTTTTCGAGTTCCGCCTTAAGGGCGCCAAATCGTCCGGCTGTCTCCTTTTCTCTCGGACCAAACCAATCCTTGATCGCCGTCAATCGCGAGAAAAATGCATCCGCATCGATCTTCTCGACGGGCGAATCTGGCTCGTGTCCCACCTGTGCGATCACCTCCGCCGCCGTCACGTTTGCCGCTTTGCGAAATGTAAATGGTACGATCTCAGCATCCGTTTCGCTGATGTAAATTAGATCTTTTGTGAGGCTCTCTAGTGGCTTTGTCATGGTTAAGCTCTATGATGCAAAAATAATAAAAAATAGTGAAATTTTTTCGTCAATTTTTGGTTAAAATCGGGTCAAAAAGAGCCCGAAAACTTAACCTCATTTGGCGCGAAACATCTCTCAAGTTCTTGTTAAAATGGAAGTTAAATCCGTGTTAAAACTGCCGAAAAAAACCTGTGGAATTCCCTTTGCACACCACTTGTTTTCGTGTTAGTCTGTTATCCGTTTTCACGATTACAATCTTTGTAAAGTGTTGATAACAAACGGGTTAATGCTTTACATTAAGTTTTGTGCGGCTTTCCGGTTCTTGTGTGGAAAAGCTTGTGGATAACGCGTCTGCGATTGTCCTAACAATCGACTGAAGTAGCCAAAACATAACGAGTTATAGCGGCGCTGCGGCAGCTTAAGACCGGACAAATTATCAACGCATTGAAAACGATATTTCGTTTAAGAATTTTGTTTCTTAAACACGTCCTTTTGGAGAAGCGATCTTGGAGTTAATCTTAGCAAAAACTACTGTTTGGGACGATGTGCTTGAGCTTATCGGCGAACGTCTCAGCAGGCAGGTCTATGACACTTGGTTCAGGCCGATAACATTTCTGGGCACCGACGATGCGAACAAAACCGTTCGCGTCTCGGCGGGTACATATACAAAGGATTGGGTCTGTCGATACTATCTGGCGATCGTCGATCAGACGCTGACCGATGCCGGGCTCGTCGGCTACACCATAGACTGGGAAATAGACGAATCAGCCGACGAAAAACAAGACGACGACGAACTCTATTTCGAAACCAAGCCGCGAACAATCGCGCCGCCGGGCGTTATCAAGTACGCCGATGTCGAGGGCGTCGACACTTCGCTCAATCCGAAATACACGTTTGAAAAATTTGTCGTCGGATCTAGCAACCAGTTCGCCCACGCTGCCGCTCTAGGAGCCTCAGAGATGCCTGGGACGACTTACAATCCGTTATTCATCTATGGCGGCGTTGGTCTGGGCAAAACGCATCTGATGCACGCTATCGGCCATGCGATAAAGGCTCGTAATTCGAGCCTGCGTGTCGCATACATCACCAGCGAAAAGTTTATGAACGAGCTGATCAATGCGATCCGCTTTGACAAAACCCCGGCGTTTCGCGACCGATACCGTTCGATCGACGTGTTGCTGCTTGACGATGTACAGTTCCTCGCCGGCAAGGACCGCACGCAGGAAGAGTTTTTTCACACATTCAACACGCTGCACAATAATCAAAAGCAGATCGTCATCTCGAGCGATTGTCCGCCGCGCGAGATACCGACGCTGCAGGAGCGTCTGCATTCGCGTTTCGAGTGGGGCCTGATCGCCGACATCGAGCCGCCCGACCTCGAAACAAAGGTCGCAATTCTAAAGCGAAAGGCCGACCTCGACGGTTACGAACTCGACGACGACATCGCGATGTACATCGCCGGCAAGATCAAGAGCAACGTCCGCGAACTCGAGGGTTCGCTCGTCCGCCTCGTAGCCATTGCATCGCTGCGTGGTTTGCCTTTGTCCAAGGTGCTCGCCCAGCAGTCGATGAAAAACATCATCGACGCCGAGCATCCGGCAGGAATGACCATGGAACGCATCGCCCGTGCGGTCGCCTCGCACTACAAAATGACAGTCGAGGAAATGAAGTCTAAGAGCAACTCTCGCTCCGTCGCCGTGCCTCGTCAGGTGGCGATGTATTTGTGTAAACGGTTGACCCGACACAGCTTTCCGGAGATCGGCCGCGAGTTCGGCGGCAAGCATCACACGACCGTAATGCACTCGGTTGACAAGATCGCAACGCTGATGACGGACGACCGCGTTTTCCACAATGCGATAAACGAGCTAATTGATAATCTTTGCAACTAGTTAATAGAAATGTCACGCGGTTTATGCGGTTTTGTTTTCCACATATAACGAAAGGTTATTAAGTCGGTAAGTCGTTTGTTTATAGATATTTGAATAAAGTTTATCCACATTTCCGCAAGGTATGGTAAATCAGGGTTGTGGATGACGGTGGATAAAAAGGCGGTGTGAAAGTTATCCACTGTTACAAAAGTTTTCCACAGGTTTTCCACAACCGCTTGTGGACGGAAAAACGCTGATTTTATAAGAGCTTAGGCCGCTTTTGCACATATCCACAGGCACTATTACTAGTACTAGATTTATATCTTATTTATTAATGTTCTTAGTAATAGTAAAAGCCGGAAAGGAGCGGGAGCGGATAAATTGTCGGAACCGGGAGCGGTAGCGACCGGCATCCGAAAAGCTTATAATTTGAAAATACGAGTTAAACCCGCGAACAGAAGGAAAATCCGTTTTTGTTTCTTTCGTATATTTCGCGGTTGATGATCTTTTTTAGGAGTTAAAACGATGGAATTCACAATCAAACAGAGCGTATTAAAAGAAGAATTGGGCTTTATCCAGGGCGTTGTCGAGCGCAAGACGACGATTCCTGTGCTCGCAAACATCCTGATCGAATCGATCGGCGAGAACGAGATTCGCATCGTCGGTACCGACCTCGACGTGACGATCCGCTGCGATGCCGAGGCTGATATCGTCAGATCGGGTTCGATGTGTATCCAGGCCCGCAAACTGTTTGATATCGTCCGCGCACTCGAGAGCGGCGATGTGCATTTCAAAAAAGAGGACAACGAATGGGTGACGATGAAATGCGGCCGTGCCAATTTTCGCCTCGCCGGTGTCAGCCGTGAACAGTTCCCCGAGATCCCTTCGTTCAAGTCGACGCCAATGAAGCTACCGGCCGCCGTTTTCAATTACTTTATCCAAAACACGGCGTTCGCCATCACCAACGAGGTTTCGCGTTTTACGCTCTCCGGTGCTAAATTCATCGTCGCCGACGGCTCGGCCAAGATGATCACCACCGACGGCCACCGCCTCGCCTACATCGAAAAACAGCTAGCGTCATCGAGCGAGACCGACGCGATGGAAACGCTGATCCCGAAAAAAGCTCTGCTTGAGCTAGCCAAGGTGTCACGCGACACTTCGAGTGATATCAGCTTTGGCGAGGATACAAACCATCTCTATTTCGAGATGGAAGGCCGCCTGCTGATCAGCCGTAAGCTTTCGGGCACGTTCCCCAATTACGAGATGGTCATGCCCAAGGACAACGACAAGATCGCCATCTTTGACCTCGACGAAATGCG
>JANLTF010000052.1:0-5292 GCA_031362825.1 Acidobacteriota bacterium
GCCATCCTCAACGAAGCCGAAGAAATGATGAAATCCGAAAGCGTCAGCCAGATCCAGGAGCAGCTAAGCAAAGTAGAATCCGCCGCCAACCGCATCACCGCCGCCATGCTCACAATGGCGTGATCCGAGGTGGTCGTCGGAACGCAGGCTGCCAGCCTGCGTCCGTGTTAGTAGGCCCGCACGTGAGTAAGGGCTCGCTAATTACATTCAACTCAATTAACAAAAAAGGCCTCGTCCCCACAAAGACGAGGCCTTTCTTGCGGGCCATAATCCGTCGCGACCGCCCGACTACATTGGTTTTTTACCGGACATATCCATTTTCTTAGCCGCCGGCATCATTTTTTCAAAAACCATCACCAGCTCCGAAGCGTGTTTTTGAACTTCCGCGGCGTCCGCCGCGTCCATCTGAAAAACCCTTTCGAGTGCCACGATGTGCTCATTCACTGCGGCCTTTTCCGCATCCATTTTCGGCTTCATTTCAGCCATCATCGGCTTCATCTTGTCCATCATTTCCTTGCTCATGCCGCTCATATGCATTCGGTGGATCATATCCATCTGATCCATGCAGTGCTTTATTTCAGCAAAAGCGTTGCGGGCAACCTCAAGGTCGGCAAATTTACCGTCCTTCGTTGCATCCCTAAGCACCATAGCAAACGCCATTGCACTGTGGTGGTGAGCCATCATTAGGACATGATGCGGGCTTTTGTGCATCGCCTCCATGTCCATTTCACTCTTCGCCATTTTCTTGTCGTTCTGCGCCGCAACGATTCCGACGGCGAATATGATAACCACGAGCGATGTTAATATTGAAAGTAATTGTTTTTTCATTTTTTTCCTTTTGTCTTGTTTGATCCGAATAACTCTCAATATATTAGGAAACCGTCTACACGACAGTGCGGTAACACACGCAACTGCCTAAAGCTGCCTCCGTTCTGCCATTCCTTCATTTGTCGGATCCAGCCTTCCTAAGCTTTGACAACCCGGAGCGGCAGATTCTTGGCAGACCGAACGCCGATCTTCGAATTAGAGGCCTGCCGCCGACATTCTCAATTCTCCATTCTCAATTCTCCACTATCCATTATCGACTGTGTCTCCGCCCCTCGCGCCATTTGTCAGAATCGCCGAACATCTATAAACTTTGTCTCGGCGAGGCATATAGATGGACGTAAAACTACCCAACAGCAAAGAATTATTTGAGTCGCTCTTCAGTGATCTCTACCAGAATAAGGTCATCTATCACGAACGCGTGACGATGCTTTGCGAAGTGGTCAGGTATGAGGTGACGGACGAGCAATTTGATATTTCGCTTAATTGGTTAAAGCCGCTCTACCTCGGCCGTTTTGATCCGGAGTATCTGCACACTCGCGAAGAGATCAATCTCGGGGCGGCGTTTTTGGATAACGACAAGGATTTCTTGCCTCTATACGACGGATACCGAATCGGACGCCCGTACTGTCCGTTTACCCTGTGGACCGGCAAAGAAACAGTTGAAACCGTCTGCAAAATGAGCGACGAAGAACTGAAAATGAACCTAAGCGAGCTGCTCCGGAACTCCTCACCAGCGGAACCGGTCTAGAACAGAAAACCGCAGTGTCGGACACCGCGACTTTAATCAACGGCTAACTTGTGACTAACGTCACTGATTAAATTCGTCTGTTCGGAGCAAAGTAGGATGAGCCAGCGAATTATTTGACGGCATCTTTCTTTTCGGATATTTCGACAAGCCTGCGCACGACCCATATGTCCAAACCTATAACCGGAATACTTGTAAGCCTTTTTCTAAGCTTTAGCGTCCCGGTCAGCTCCCTGGCCCAGGTACGCGAGTCTTTTGACATTGCTACGTTCCAAGCGCCTCCAGGCTGGAAGAAGGTGGTGAAAGAGGGCGTAATGATGTTGAATACATCCGACGAGAAAAAGGGCACGTACGCTCTCGTCACGCTCTACAAGAGTGCTCCAACCTCGGGGACGGCCAAGCGAGATTTCGAAGCCGACTGGAGCGAGTTCATTGCCGGACAAATGGGTGCAAAAGGCACTCCCGACTTCGAACCTGCTAAGACCGCGGGCGGCTGGACGGTAATTACCGGCGGCACGCCTTTCAAGAGTGAACTTGGGCCGTCGGTCGCCGCACTTACGACGTTCTCGGGTCATGGAACGAGATTCAGCTTCTCATCTATATTCAATAGCACCGACTACGTGCCCGTGATCGAGGCGTTCTTGGCGTCGATCGATCTGAAGCCCGTAAGCGCCGCCGCCGCAAAACCCGCAGCCGCGCCAAGCGTTGGTAACACGGAGATTCTCGGCACGTGGGGCCAGAATCTCGGCGCTCACATGGTCTATGGCGATCCCGTAGCCGCTGGCATGGCCGGCTACAGCAAGGACCAATACACCTTCAACGCAAACGGCACTTACTCATTCGTTTCGAAGACATTTCGCATGTCGTACGACAAGATCTTGCTTGTAAAAGAGAATGGAACGTACGAAATCAGCGGCACGACGCTCAAGATCAAGCCCCAAAAAAGTGTCATGCAGGCGTGGAGTAAACTGAACGGAGGTGACGGTTTCGGCAAGCTCGTTAGCTCACAAAATCGGCCTATTGAAACTGTGGACTATCGGTTCACAAAACACTACTTTTCCGGCATTGACCAGTGGCAATTGGTCCTGCAGGCTGACAAACCGACGTTGCGCGACGGCCCGTTCAGCACGCTTACGCTCTTTACAAATGCGTGGTATTACAAGCCGATCTCGTCGAACAATCCCGTCATCGAGTTGCCGAAATGAATCGGAATAAGGAATAACTCAATGTCAAAACGTAACTTAGTGATCGTCGGCCTTTTCCTCATCATCGGTGTGCTCGGGTGCAAATCGCTTAAGTCACTTATGCCGGGCAAATCATCGTCCACCGCTCCACTCGTCGATCTCGACGCACCGCCGGCACCGCGAGACGTCAAAATTCAGCTGGACAATAAACAGACCGCCACCGGAAAGGTCACTAAAAACGGCGGCAGCGTAACGCTGAGCACCGCCGACGGCAGCAAATTTACACTTGACGTTCCCGCAGGTGCGGTCGAGGCAGACACGGACATCACCATGACGGCCGTAAAGAGTGTCGAGGGTGCTCCGCTCGATAATAATGAGCCCACTGCCGTGCAGCTCGAACCTTCGGGCCTTTTCTTCAAGCAAATTGCCACGCTTACGATCGTTCCGGCAAAAGCGATACCGATCAAGCAACAGCTTATTTTCGGTTACGAAGGGGATGGAAAGGACTACCATTTCGCGCCGGTTGACCCAAAGAGCAAAGAGATCAAGATCAGACTTATGCGGTTCAGCGGTGCCGGCGTGGGAACTGCATCAGAGGCCGCGTGGGCACAGAATCTGATGATCCAGGCCCGAGAAGCCGGCGACCGCATTGGGAATAGGCTTGCTCAGTACACACAGGAAATTCGAACAAAGATATTTACCGAGGGCGAAGATTCGATCGATTGGGACGAGGTAAACCAGAGGTTCAAGTCCTATCTCGACCAGTTGGAAGATCAGGTAGTTCGCAAGGAAGAAGCCGCCGCGGAACTCGATTGCAAACACGCCAAGCGGGCCATCGAGGACCTGATCCAGATCGAGAGGCAAAGACAGCTCCTCGGGATCGAGAGCACCGCTAATTTTGAAGCGCGTTTCGCAAAGCTGAAAGACATCGGACAGAAATGCAGCAAATCCTATCGCGTGAACGGTTCGAGCGGCGGGGCGTCTTTCAAAGGTGAGATATGCAGTCTGACAAAGCCGTTTGTGATAACCATCATTACGAACTGGGAGACCTGGCCGTTGAACTTTACGCCTGCAAGCGAGAGCGGCGGACAAATGGAAGGCCACATTACAAGTCACTTAATAACCGTCACCGGCAGCGGGCCGTACACCGTTAAGCTCGACAGCGAGGGCTCCGGTACTATCGAGTTCACGTACAACACGTCCAACTCGTCGCAAGGAACGACCTACAATAGGACCAACAAGGCCAGCCTGCAGCTGATCCCGGCCCCCGACATGGTCTGCAATTGATAAGCCGGTGGACTTGCCGTAAGCCTGGCAACAGTTGTGCTGGGGGACGATATAGAAACCGGGTCAGCCCGATGCATCACGCGCCTGACGGAGCGTGCAGGTATCGACAACAAAAGCTCCAAGAGACAGCAGTGGCCGTGCACTTGGGCAGTATTATTCCGGTCCTAAAAACCTGTTACTTGTTCCCAGGTGGCCGAACTATCCGATGAATATGCAAAGACGAACACCGACAGTCAAATTCAAATGAACAGCAACAACTCAAAAACAAATCTCGTCTTGGCCTCTATCGTCCTCGCCTCCGTTTGCCTGTCCTGCACGTTCATCAAGAGCAAATTTTCTAACGATCCATTTGCAAACATAAAGGTCGAAGCACCTGCGAACATTCCTACGTTCGATGCGAACGCACCGCTATTTTCGCCCGGAGCAGAGGTGGTCCGCAGTCTCGCTAAGATCGACCCGAGTCTGGCCCGATTTGCCCAAGCGATCGAAGCCAACGAACGGGATTCGATGAACAGAGCGATTGCCGAAAAGCGTGCGGCCCCAAAGCCTGCTGGCGCTGAGGTCTCTCGATCGACAACGATGCAAGATGTGCAGACTGGTCCCATTTATGCAATGGCACACCCGGCTCCCGTGCTGCCCCCGGCCGTTGCGATGCTGATGTTTCAGGAGGGTGACGCGTCCGTGTTCATATTTCGCGATCCCGCTCTTGCCGGGGCACTAATCGGCGGCCTGAAAGATATTTGGACAGAGGGCCACAATGACCCGAACGCTGGCACTGGCGGGGTAAAAGATCGAAAGGTTACCACGAAGGACGGTGTTACGACGACGTTCGGCGGCGAACTGACTTTTAGGGACGATGGGTCCAGCTTGTTTGGCATCGAGGTCAAGACGGAAACCGTTAGGGACGGCGTAAATCTGACAACGGAAATGAGCGGCAGTGTTGACGGTAACGAGTGCCCCAATGCCGACGGCCAGGTCCAACTCACGGTAAAACTTCGACTCGCCGGTGAATCCGGGGGTGCGCAGGTCGCACAAGATCTGACCGTTTTCGTGCGCGCAAATGTTAACGACAATGCCGGCTTGGCCGTAACAACGATGGACATAGTTCAGGGAACCCGACAGGTTAAGAATGGCCGCGAGATGTATATAGAATCAGGGCTCACTTTGACCGAGGATCATAGCGTGGCTGGCGGAAAAATTGTGGGTTCGAACGGACGGGAAATACGAGGGTCGCAGAACGTACACGAA
>JANLTF010000478.1:0-1640 GCA_031362825.1 Acidobacteriota bacterium
CTTAAGGCCGAGGTCGAGGCATCGATGCTCCGGATGGAAAAGCTGACCGGCAAGAAATTCGGCAACGAATCGAACCCGCTGTTGGTGTCGATCCGTTCGGGAGCGAGGCGTTCGATGCCCGGAATGATGGACACGGTGCTAAATGTCGGGCTGAATGAAAAGACCATTCAAGGCCTGATCGAGCAAAGCCGGGACGAGCGGTTCGCATACGACGCTTACCGGCGGCTGATAATGATGTACGCCGATGTGGTAATGGAAAAGGGGGCGGGAATCGAGCCGAAAGGAGGCAAGGGCATTCGTAAGCAGCTTGACGATAAGCTTGAGAATATTATAGTCAGGCAGGGCTACAAAAGCGACACCGACCTGAGCGTCCCTGAATTGAAAGCACTGGTCGCTGACTTCAAGAAAACGGTCAAAAAGGTGCTCGGCACGGATTTCCCGGAGGACCCGTGGGAGCAGATGTGGGGTGGCGTCGGGGCCGTATTCAGTAGCTGGAACGGCAAGCGTGCGGTCGAATATCGAGCGATCGAGAATATTCCCGATGAATGGGGAACGGCGGTGAATGTCCAGGCTATGGTCTTTGGCAACATGGGTACGGATAGCTGCACGGGCGTTGCGTTCACGCGGAATCCCGGAAATGGCGAGAACAGGTTTTACGGCGAGTATCTCGTCAACGCTCAAGGCGAAGACGTGGTCGCGGGAACGCGAACGCCGTCACCGGTCAACGAGTATTCGAAGAATGCACAGAGCAAGCAGTTCAAGACGCTCGAGAAATTGATGCCTGAGCTTTACGACGAGCTCTTTGAATATCAAAAGCGGCTCGAAGTGTATTACAAGGATATGCAGGATATTGAGTTCACTATCGAGAAAGGGAAACTCTATATGCTGCAGTGCCGCGTTGGTAAACGCAACGGCATCGCGGCCGTTCGGATGGCGACCGAAATGCATGCCGAAAAGCTGATCGACATCAATACGGCGATCATGCGTGTCGGGCCGAATCAACTTGTCGAACTGCTGCTGCCGATGCTCGATCCGAAGGTTGAACTTATCACCAAGCCGATTGCTAAAGGTCTGCCGGCCGGGCCCGGCGGTGCAAGCGGCCGCGTGGTTTTTTCTTCGCATGATGCGGTCGAATGGGCTAAGAAAGGTGAACAGGTAATATTAGTGCGCGAGGAAACTTCGCCGGAGGATGTTGACGGAATGCACAAGGCAGAGGCGATCCTTACGTCAAAAGGTGGTATGACGTCACATGCCGCCTTGGTTGCCCGCGGTTGGGGTAAATGCTGCATCGTTGGGTGCAGCGATATCGAGATCAACCACGATGCCAGAAATTTCAAGGCGAAAGACGGGACGGTTATCTGCGAAGGAGATTGGCTGAGTCTGAACGGCACAAAAGGGCTTGTGTACATCGGAAGTCTGCCTCTCGTTGATATCGATCTCGATAAGAATCAGTCGTACAAAGAACTGATGAAGCTCGTCGACAAGGTGAAAACAATGGGAGTTCGGGCAAATGCTGAAACGCCGGAGGACGCGGCGCAGGCTTTGAAGTTTGGCGCTGATGGCATCGGGCTTTTCAGGACCGAGCATATGTTCTATGGAGAAGGCGGCGAGCAGCCCCTGTTCCTTCTGCGCAAAATGAT
>JANLTF010000479.1:0-1701 GCA_031362825.1 Acidobacteriota bacterium
CGTTTTTTGAAGCCCGGCGGTGTTTTGATTCCTGAGACCGTGTCGCTCCACGCGGCGGCGGCGAAATTGAATGTGCGAACTGAATCGATCCCGGTCGGATTGCCCTTTGAATTTACGGAACTCGAACGCATCAATCGCTATTCGCCTCGCGTTTTGAAACGAAAGGAAGACGCGACGGTTTTGACCGAGCCGCGATGTTTGGTTTCGAGCGATCTTTACTCGGACACAACGAGGCCGAATTTGTCTGACCTCAAGGCAAGTTGGGAAACGGACGCGGATGTTGATTGCTTTCTCGTCTGGGCCGAATCGCGGCTCGGCGGCGAGATTGTGCTCGACACTCGTGAGACGACATCTTGGTATCCGAATGTGTTTCGGGTGGAGCCGTCGGGCGGACCTTCTCGCGTCGAATTTACGTTGTCGTTGACGGCGAAGAGCAATTATTGGACGGTTGAGTTTTCAGGTGGAGTCGAAACAGTATCGCGCCGATATTCACCGGAGTATGCGGCGGTCGAGATGGTTGCGGCGGCGAGAAGTGGACTCAAGAAAAATGAGGGCTGCGTCGTCATAGACGACGTGACGCTGCGCGACGCAAGAGAAGAGGACGCGGAATCTTTATACTTGGCGTACCGGTCGTCGCGTCTTGATGAGGTCGCGATGTTTGGGTGGGATAATGCCCAGCAAGAGGCGTTTTTGCAGATGCAGTACGACATGCAACAGCGTGCATACTCAATGCAGTTTCCGGGTGCGGTGACGAGTGTGATCGTCTGCGGTGATGCCCCAGCGGGGCGTTTGATCGTAAATCGAACGGACTCGGCGGTTTCGTTGACCGACATTGTTGTCCTTCCGGAGTTTAGGCGGCGCGGTATTGCGGCCGAATTGATCGGACAATTGCAGGCTGAGGCTACCGTGCGAGGCGTGCCGGTCGAACTCAGTGTTGATAAGGCGAACTCGGCCGCAATCGCTCTTTACACAAAGCTCGGGTTTGCGGCGGTTGGCGAGAGTGAACTTGACCATCGGATGCGATGGATCGCGCCGGGCTCTGATTAGAAAACTTTTTTTTCCATCCCTACGCAAAATCTGCTACTGTTTCTGTATTATATTTTTAGACTGAACAATTTGGACGTTTTTATTTTCGTTGGCGGAATTCCTAATGAGCGAAACTTCGGTTCAGATGCCTACCCATAGCCAATTTCTCGCAAATGCGAATACGCGTTTTCGGTGGAACCTTGGCAATAGCTCGGAAGCGGACCTTGCTCTTATAGATGTCAGTGAACTTACCGAAAACGGCTTGACACGGTCGTTTTCGCTGCTTTTTCGAGCGCCGGGCGACGTGCCGCCTGAACAGTCTATTTACAGACTCTCGCACGACACGCTCGGCGCGATGGAGTTGTTTCTCGTTCCGGTAAAGCAGGACAGTGAAGGTATATATTTTGAATCGATCTTTAACGATCTTGTAGCGCAGGCCGGTTAGGATAGTTCGGAGGAAACTGGAAATGAAGATCTCACGCAGAAGTTTTATCGCCGCGACGCCGGCGGCGGTTGCGGTCATATCGCAGATGGACATTATTGCGTCGGCTCGTGTATTTAGCTCACGCGATCCGCTGGCGAAGATGACTTCGGCGTCGTTTTTGCCTTATGTCGGAACGGATTTTACGTTTCGTAGTGGCGGGAGGGCCGTTACCTTGAGGCTCGCTTCTGTCG